>NZ_JAAGNZ010000011.1 GCF_010747415.1 Spirosoma agri
AAATGAATTCATATGAACAGAAAGGAATCTTGAAAGATAAAATAATCATTTTTGACGACCCTCTGTCGAGTCTAGATTATAATAGAAGAAGACGAACTGTACGAGAAATAATTAAATTGGTATCAAAAGCAAAACAAGTTATAGTATTAAGTCATAATGACGCTTTAGTACATGAATTATATTGTGCGAGAGAAGTCAAAAAATCAAGGATCAGCTATTATATTGGACAGATAGAACAATCATCTGTTTTACTACCTTTTGATATAGAAGATCACGTAAAAGGTAAAGACCATTTAAATAAAAGTTACAAATCGTTGAAGAATTTTTTAGCTTCGCCAAATCTTTCTAATAAGAACGACTGCTTAGAAAATATTAGAATCGCTTTAGAATCTTCAATAAAAAAGAAAAACTTTACTCTTATCGAAAATCATAATAAAACATTTACGGATTTGATCAAGACTTTGGAAGAAAATACTGCCATATTATTCCGTGGTCAAAATGACAAATCAAAAGTGATTGATACGCTGAGAGATTTGGACAGCGTTTCTTGGCCTGTGCATCATGGTCAAGCATGTGATATCGATATGAATTGGAGTAATTCACCTGAAAACATTACCCTAGAAGAACTTAAAGGATATGTTGAAGATACAATAAATTTGATTGATCATGTTTTATGATAGGTGGTATATTAACAGCAGTATAAAAATGGTGAGTTTGGAAACCGTTAACGGTTTCCAAACTCACCATTTTTATACTGCCTGCTCCCCGCTAAGGGGTAGCCGAAGGCAAGTAAATTGCCTAAAAGTCGTCGGCTAAGTCTGGTTCTGGTCGATTCGGTTTAGGCGCGGGTGGTGGCGTTGGCTTAGGGACTGGAATGGGTGGCAGCGGTTCTAGTGGTTTAGGTGGAAATCCTTGCATGAGCGTCGCAATCTCCCGCTCAATCCGGCTAAAGTTGGCTTCCAACATCGCTTCCGTTACTTCCTGGAACGGTTTCCACCGGGGGGAGGCTGGCCGATTAACGGGTCGGATTTGCGCTTTGAATGTGCTGTAGTCACTTTGAAACAGCTTTCCATAAAATTCACCCTGGCGTAGATTGGATACGTCCTGCACTTGAATGCGTTGCCGCTGGGTTAAACTGAACGACTGGCCGACGTTGCTGCCCTGCCGATGTCCGTTATTTGATTCACCCTGACTCGTTGAGATTGTCTGCACTTCCTCTTTCCCCCATAATTCTGAAACGTATTTGGCCGATTCCAGATTGGCCTGCATCCCAAAGAACTGATTCGAAAGCGTACCTAGAATAGCATTCTTCATCGTCTTGCCGTAGCGGTCCTCCATCTGGGCGAAATCCTGAATGCCAATAATCACTTCGACGCCATTGCTGCGGCACGTAGCGGGGTAGGTCTCAAAGCGGGGAATGTAAATGGTGGGAAACTCATCGACCATGAAAATACTCTCGGCCCGACCCGGTTGATTCATTTCTTTTAAAGCGACCGTAGCGAGTAGAGCTAAGATAGGCCCATACACTTCATCCAGCTTAGCTGTATTGCCCAGCACTAACACTTTCGGGTCCTTGGGATTATTTAAGTCTAAGCGGAAGTCATTTCCGGACAGCACCCAAAATAGCTTGGCCGAAATCAGCGTTTGTAGTCCCTGCTGCAAGGTGCCTTCAATGGCTGCGAGCTGGTTGCTGGATTTGAGCGCCGTGCGAATGGGCTTGACCGCTGTCCGTATGACACTATCCCGACTCCGCTCCAAAAGCTCAACGACTTTCTCCGTCTCTTGGAAAGCCAGTAAAATGGCATGGGGCAAGGTGCAGTACTGGGGCTGTTCGGTACGTAGATACCATAGAATCAAACTCAAATAGCCAATGGCCGAGTTGGTGAAAAAAGCGTGACTATCGCCCCCATTCCCCGCCAGGTTTTTCACAATGGTAGTGGCAAACTGTTTGGCGTATGCCATTTCGGTCATCACTTGGGGATGAATCGGATTAACCCGGTGCGAATAGCGCAGATCATCAAAATTGATATAATAATCTTTGGTCTCTTCGGGTACGGTAGCCGCTACCAGCGGAGCTAGGGAGGGAAACTTATAATCATAGACCAGACCAGCCTTACCTTGCTGCATGGCTTGCATCAAAATCGGTTCGAGTAAGCTGAAGCTCTTACCACTACCCGGCGAACCCGCAATCAAGGTATGATGAGTGGGCTTGGTGATTTTGATAGTACGAATGTCGCCTTCCTGGGTGGCCAGATTGTACACGCCGGTTTTCACGCGTAAGCCGGTGCGGGTAGTTACGCTCGCTTTGCTCAGGCTGGGCTTCTTGGTGCCCGGAGCCGCGAGCTGCACAAAGAAATAGAGTCCGAATCCCCAGCCTGCCCACTTCTCAATCTTTTGCACAGTAGGCCATCGACCCATGCCGATGGTGTGAAACATGGCCTCCAAGACCATGTGAATCAGAAAGCCGCCTAAGGCCGCAACTAGGGTAAATACAACCAGTTTGCCAATCACTTTCCAAAATTCTCGCCCCTCATATGGCTGTTGCATATTCATCGTTAGTTAGGTGTTTTTAAAAGCCCGCTGACAGCTCAGCAGAACGGTCAATGGTTCGTTGTAACGTAGGTTCTTGGGTTGATTCTAGTCCTCTTGACTGGCTTAGCGACTGCTCATATTGCCGGTGACTACCATTCTTCAGAGCGTTGCAATAGTCGTAGCCTTCAGCCAGGCTCCGCCCGTAGCCAAACTGCTCGTCAAAGCTGCGCTCATTAGCCCGAAAGAACGCGTCCCGGTCAAATCCCGATTTGACGGCTCCCCCGTTCATACCCCGTTGGTTCGTCATCGGGGATAGACTCATCGTTCGGTCGCTGTTCGTCAGCACTCGCTCGGCTTGTAATACGTGCCCGTTTTCACGGGCCGCACAGCGGGAAACAATGATATGAATGTGGCGCTGATCGCCCATCTTCAGCTCGTTCGCCTGGACGAGCCCAGCCTTCACTTCAGGGCTGTCAAAGCCGTGTTTACGTTCGTGTTCGATCTTCGCGTACCAGACCAGATCCCGACTTTCAATCCCTTTTCCAAAATTAGCCGCGTAGTTCTCCATGATCTGGCGCGTGTAGTCTTTCAGGAGTTGCGAGTCCGTCCCAATGTGCGCTAATTCAGATTGAGACGGACTAATCACCAGCGAATAAAACCGGTCGTCTTTGCGTTCTAATCCCTGTCCTTTCCCATTGTTATCAATTTGCTGAACGACTTCCCATTTATTACAACGGTCGCGATCTACCGAGAAAAAATAGCTGCGCTCGACTTCTATTTTTTTATCGTTCTCCTTTTCTAAATACGTAGCTAATTTTAAGCAACTTCCTTTATTATTTCCTTTCACAGGACTGGTAAATTTAGTCTGCATAATCAGCCATCAATTCGAAGGTGAGCAATGATTTTCTTCACATTATTATTCACAATTCGTAGCTCATGTTTTCGTGTAGCACCCTCAGAAGAAGCTAATTCAAACAAGGCTTCTTTCATCGGATGCAGGGTCTTTTTTTCCTGTTCTTTAATAAACGAAATCAGCCGTTTATCTAATGCTTTGATAGCATCGGTTGGGTTGTCCGCTTTTGGGTCTCGGGGGTCAGCTTTAGTCACTTTGAAGTAGTTGACCATCGCCGAAAACAGGGCTGTGTTAGTCAAGCCGTGCGAAGCAGCCAGCTTCTCAAACTCGGCGAAGTCATGCTCACTGGCATTGACAGTTTTGTACTTAGGCATAAGCGTGTAGTTATATTTATGGTTACTTTGTAAATTGATAATCAGTCTCTTACATAATAAACAACTATAAAATAGCTACTTATATTTCAATTAATAAAGTATAAGTAATTGATTATCAAAGCAAACCCCGAAGGGGCAAGAGGTAAAACGGTGGCGTAGCCCCGTTCCCTCTTGCTAAAAATCTTTGATTTTTACTTTACGCCGATGCCGCTAGGCGAAGGCGAGAAATCACCCGTCAGGCTGATAAGCGAGAGGGTAAGACCAATTCTATAAATTGCCGTTGCTTCCATGATCTTAGTTGCTGTTGAGTTGGTATTGAAAGCCAGATGAGCGGTTCATTCTTACGTGCATGTTCCGGTTCAGTTCCTTCATATAGGCTTGTACATTCTCCACCTGATCAAGTTCTAAATCACAAATCAGATTGTCCAAATCTTGAATCGCCTTAGAACAGATACCGCATAATTCCGTATGCCGTTCGTTGAAGCGATATTCTTCGGCCAATGTATTTTGCTGACGTTCTAAGATAAACTTATGAAGAGCTAATTCATTCAAATAAAAAGGTAGTTCAAGCTTCTTCCGCTCGTATAAACTAACTAATTTTTCGTGTCGTGACTTTTTCGTAAAAAAGCGACGTACTAAGTCAAAATTCAATTTCATATCTCGTCGTTTTCTGATTGGGTAAAAGTAGGCAGATAGCCCATGTTTTCTAAATAAATATAGATGAATACACAGAAGATAATGAAGTTTAGACTGATGAAAACAAAGCCTTCACTACCTCGGCAAAGCATCTCGAAAAATAGGTAGGTTAGGAACAGAAAAAAGTATTCTAACAATTTAGCGGTGCGCTGTTCTCGTTGGGTGGGTTTGGTGGTACACTGAACGAAGTTTCGATACAGACGGGCACAGGCCTGAAATTTCCAGAAACAAAAGACTGTCACGGCGAAGACGATACAATAGCCCGTAGCATCGAAGGGTTCAGGCGGACCCGTAAAGTTGAAGCTGGTTAGAGTAGTTGGATTCATGAGTTCTTTCTAGAGCAAATAATGAGTTGATTTGAGTGGCTTAAAAATACCCAAATGAAAGTAGGTTAATACGATCTATCTACACTGTTTTTTTTTCGGTCACGTTTTTTTCTAGCTCGTTATCGCGTCGCGTAATGCAACGTAACTACCCCCGACCCGAGCGTTTTTGATTCTAGTAAGCTCAACTTATTCATTGGTGTAGTACTGCCGAACAGCCTGATCCCTTCCCCCAGTATGACCGGATGCAGCGTTAATTTGTATTCATCGATCAGGTCCAGCTTCATAAAACTTTTGGCCAGACCAGGGCTACCGAAAATCACCAGGTCTTTGCCGGGTTGCTGCTTAAGTTGGTTTATCTTATCAACCACATTGTCTCTAATCAGCGTCGTGTTATGCCAGTCCGCATTAGGTAAGGTGGTTGAGAAAACGATTTTGGGAATCTGCTCCACCCATCGCGCATGGTCAAGTTCTTGTTGGCTGGCCGTTGGGTCGGCCAAAACGGTGGGCCAGTAGCCTGCCATTAATTTGTAGGTATTCTTGCCGTAGATCGGAGCGCCTACCGTTTTGACCAACTCGTCGGCGAATTGCTGAAGTTCTTGATTGTAAGACAAGAAACCCAGACTGCCGTTAGGGTCTGCGGCAAAGCCATCCAGGGAGACATGGGCGAACAAAACTAACTTTCTCATTTTCCTTGTATTTTGTTTGTGTTGACTGGCTGAGTTACCAAAACGGATGGATTGTTTTGGCAAAACTTCCTGAAGTACCCGCCAACAATGGCTAGAAGTGGCGGCTAAGGCGTTCGATTGACTTAAGACGTTCAGAAGTATGTTTCCTCCGTGTTCGTGGCTTGACGGGGTTGTAATGAGCTGGTATCGTGTAAAGCATTCAGTCGAATTGGCCTAATATCGGGGTCTCCTGTATAACCGGTACATTACTTTCGTGAAAGCCCGTCAATTATCTCAACATCAAACAGTTACAAAAATAATTTCATTTTAACGGTCGATTGAGTGAAAAGGGTAGGCAGCGTAACAATTTCGCATTTTTAACCCTCACAAACGTTTTATATTGCCGTTCGTGTAATCAAATTTCACGAAACCTGTACATTTATTGAGTTTCGTGAAAGGAAGTATACGGTTTATGTAATTCAGCTATAAAAACCCCAAAATTCTGCTTGTAAACAGCTTAATTACAGGCATTTATAATCCTAAGTGAAAGTATTGTACCACTTTTACACTTTACCCGAATATCCATTAGCTGGTCAATACTAGCTCTGTCAAAACGTAATCTATTTATGTTGTGCAATAAATTAGATAGTAACGGCCGACCGTCCGCTTTGGCCGTTACACTCTTAAATGGCCTTTCATCTGGGTTAACCAGGCTATAACCTAGGGTTATGATCTTAGGTGATTAACCAAAGATTCATTGGGTATGGCTTACTAACTAAAAATATAGTTGCGGGCCTGGTGCCTTTTTTAGCAAACGCGCGTTTTTTTTCTCCACCTGCTACCAACCCAGGAATATCTTAAGTTTCTATTGATCTAGTTTGGAGCTGGATGGCCGAGATGACCAAACAGATGGAATAGTTAGCCCAAGTTGCTGCTCTCGGGCCTCCGTCCAGTCTTTGAAGCCTGGATATAAATCCGCTTTGTCGCCCCCCATCCAGCCATGAGTTGTTAAAAAATCGACTAATTTATGGTAAGCTCGCTGGCCTGATTCGTCCATATGTGGATAGTGGATCATAAACCCCGCTGGTAGGCCGTCTAGATAGGCGATGGCTATATCAACCAGGCTATCACTGTTGATGATTAAGTAATTATAGGCCCCAATGGGCGGTTTATCCACCGTGATGAAGGTACAAAAATCAATTAGGCTATAAAAGGTGTGCCAGGGAGCCACCTCGCGTTGGGCTTTAAACATCGTTACATCCTTGGTCCCTACTGAACGCTTCGCCCAGTCGCCGTATCGTCGGATCTCATAACCACCTGACACATTGGGTAGGCCAAACCCGTAGCGCTTCTTGCCATCGCTGCCGACAAAGGTGACGTCTTCCAAGTAAGGGGCAACGCGCTCGGCATTGACACCCCTGGTACCCAAATAAAGGGCCGATTTGGTCAGCGAACTGCCCCGTCCATAAACAGCGAAGGGCGCATGATTGACTAAAGTAAAGGCATGTGGTTCGGGTGAAGTAGGCTGGCTTTGTTGAAGGGGTGTTGTCAAACTGCCCCTAACTCCCATCACGTTTTCGATAAACATCAAGGCTTCTTTGACGTGTTGGCCGTCTAATTTGCCCGCTAGGGGTAAGCCTGAATGCAATCGATAGGCCAGATCCAGAATATTCCCCCCCTCCCCCGTCCCATGATCATACCAGCCGTTGGCATCGCGCGTGAGTTTAAACGAAGGAGTTTTCTCGATGCGGCTGGGGGATCGGTACCATTGGCAGCCGCCGCTGGTCTTAACCACCTCACAGCCTAAGCGCTGCAAGAGCTGGTTAATGGGGATTGTCTTGGCCGTTTTGATATCCATAGCCCAAGTTTAGGAAAAAATCAGACGAGTACTAAACCAAGAAAGGTTTATAGATGAATTAACTAACATATGTTCATATATTTTAGCAGCCCACTCGCTTTTCATCAGTAATTCACAGTAGCTAGCTTTTAATAAAAGTGTTTTTTTAGTTAAAGGTGTTTTAACATAATGGTTTGTGTGACAATTTAGCAGTGACATATACGATAAATTAGCAGTAGATAATGGTGATAAAATAACAGTGGATAAATACTAAAAATCAGCCAGTTACAACCACTGTTGTGGATAAAATAGTGAGGTAGCTGAGATTTTGTCACATATTTTGAATTAACACATTGATTATCAATTAATTAAAAGGAAGATTTTGCTAAAAAACGTTGTAACTGTGATTTTATCACAGCTTAGGTGATAATTCACTGATAGATAGCTTTTTAGGTATAGGTGTTTGACTGAAATGTAGCATTAATCCACGTGTTCCTTTTTCCTCGACACGTGCATCGGTGTATAGGCTTTTGACTAGCCGATGTACTTTCTTAAAATTAGCTCGAAAATCAACCATTCGGTTATAATCACCCCCGAATTGATCCTTGACAGTCTGCCATGCCAAAAATTGCGGTTTATTGGGTTGAACGCGATGTAGCCGGTGCGCAAGGAACGTATACCAATCAATGGCTGTAGCATTGTTTGACAAGGCTGTTAGATGGCTTTTGGCCAATGGTACAGCATGTTCCATTAAGTTGTGAAAATAAGCTTCAGACAACTCGATTTGGCTAGGCCACAAGAGTAGCTGCTCAGGATTCTTTTCCGGAAAAAGCGTGAACCCACTTACAAGTGGCATATTAATGTTTTGCTGTCCTTCTGCACCGTCATAGGTCATACGAACAACGCAGGATGCCAATCGACTTACTTGATCGCGAACAGCATTAACTTGGCTCCCACCCTCACTAAAACCCATATAGCTGTTAAAATCGGTAACGCTATTGGCCGGCATCTCAATAATACGATTCTGCGACTTTAAAGCGATTGTATTGAGCGTGGATAAGATAATCCGAGCTTTGACCCCATATGGCAAGCCAAGGTACTGCAATTCGTGTGTGACTGGGTTTCTGATAGGCATGGGCATCACATAGAGGCTGAACTTGCCACTTTCCGCTTGCCATATCTCGTTAGGCGCTAAATCGGGTTCCCTGCGCGGTAAATAGCAATGAGCCATTACCGAAGATTGAAACAGGATCTCTCTATCATCCGGTTCTTCTTGATAAGCCTCGTAAATTAGCTTAGTACGGCGTTTGGCAACAGGAGTTAAGTCTTTTTTAGTGCTCATTTCCGTGCTGATTTTAGTGCTGAATCCCGCTCTAGTTTCTCCAAGACTGCTTCTACAATCCAATCATGCGTCGATATACCTAGTTTGGGGCTACCTGGCTTGCGTGGGCGTGACGCTCGGAGCTCATCAATCTGCCGAAGTATGCCTTTTGTAAGACGGGTATTAATATGCTTGGGGACATTATCCTGCTCAAGGTCTACTACCTCTATAGTTGGTTTTCCACCCTTATTAATAGTTGCCTCAATTTGAGCTTCAGTGGGTACCTTACGCTTCGGTGGTGACAGGCTGACGGCCATAGGCTGTTATATGGTTAAAGAGTTCGTCTATTTCAGCCACGGCTTTTTTATCCGGGACTTCCATCTCAGACACAGAAAGTCCCTTCGCTCCAGCGTTGGGGTATGCTTTTCGATTTTTAATGGCATGGGGAACAAAACCTAGTTCAGGCATACTGGCCAAGGCTTCTGATGTTTCTCGGTTATCGGCGGAGGTGATGTCAGCACGGTTGAGAAATGAATGAACGATCAGCGGCTCTATTCGAGTAGCCTGTATCTCACTAAGCATTTCAGTCAGTTTGGATAATGTCCAAACGTCGTGACTACGAGGTTGTATCGGAATTAGAGCAACGTCAGAAATAATTAGAGCAGCGCGCTGGCTGGTGGTATCCCTCCCACCAGTATCAATTACGATATGGTCGTATTTTGGTTTCATTGTCTCAACCTGTTTACGCAAGTTTGCACCAATGAGCTGAACAAGCGTATAGCCGACATTACCATCTAGTGTATGTTCTCGCCATGCGGTGAAGTCGCTGGCTGTGCCTTGCTCATCAGCATCAACCAAAAGCACATCGGCCCCCTGTCTGGCTAACCATACGGTCAGGTGTTCACTAATGGTGCTGCGGCCTGAACCACCTTTAATACCACTTAGAACGAAAATCATTTTAGTATTGGTTTGGGTGCCGCAATTACTGCTTTATTCAGCATGAAAACAAGCACTAGAATAGTATTATTTTCAGCAGTAATAATATGCTGATTTTAGTGCTGAAATTTGTGCGATTAATTCAGCTCTAAACGAGCTGCGGCAGCCAAGTAAGCCGCATGCTCATGAGGTTTAATCAGATTTGAAGCATTACGCGATTGGGTGACAAACTTAATAATCAGTCCTCATTCATTACAGGTCGGATAAGCTGATTTTAAAGCATACTAATAACGACAAATAAATAGAAGGTATGTAATTTACCCGTTTTGTCATTTTGTGAGGTTATGTGATAATTCACATAATACTAGGAGTAATCATAAAAAAAGCAGACCAACATTGTCAGCCTGCTTTCCGCTTCTATCCACACCATTGGGAATTATTAAACCCCCTTTGATAGAGTAAATATAGCGAACTAAGTATTTATGAGATGTTAATAGTATTATAAAATTATCATATAATCAATTTGAACTGTGAAGTACTTTTATCTTATAGCTACTATGGGATTAATTTTACTGACCATCTTGTTGGCCCAAGGACCAGTTCTTCAAGACCAACCTGTACCTAAATTGATCAATTATTCGCAGCTAGGGATACCCTGCGAGTTATTGAACATTTATTTGCCGTTAAGCGAATTGGAAGTGATAGCTATACGGGTGTCGGCCTGCCGTTAACCTTGATTGGAGCTACCACCGCCTTTCTAGTTACCACATTGGCAACAACGATTAAAGCTGGCGAAAGAAAGGGAAAGGCTTTGCCTGTTATCATCGCCAGTGGTGGAATATGTTTAGTTCCAAGTAGTATTGGTTTAGTCCGACGTATTTGTTTTAGCCGAAGTTGAGAACAGGCAATCCTAACCGCATATCAAGACACGAAATCGTTTCCTATCAGAGTGAGACGTCGATTAAAAACTAAATTCTTTCGGTAAGGGATAGCTAAACAAGGACTTTGGTTATCATAAAAGTGATTGTGCGACTCGTTCACCCTAAATGATTGACAAATCAGGGACGGGTGGTAAATGGGGTAACCCTTTGACAACTTGGTAGCCGTGAGGGTGTAAGCCCCTCTCTCCCGATGCAGGAGTAACAGCATCGCCCCTACGGTAGCGACTAGTCCTCAATCCGTAAAGCGGGGTGAAAAGACGGTAATGGTGAACCTAACACCAAACTCCGACGAGCAAGAGACTATGGATAGCGAAAGCGAAGATGTATTTGAACTGTCGTTATTATGGAACAGCCAACGTAGGTTTATGGGCTGTGGCCAAAATGGCACGGATAAGGGGCTGGCGGTAATCATACGACCAGTTGCATCCCCGAGAAACCCGGCAGATAGCATCATCCTAAGGTCTCAACCAACGACTACTAGGAACGAAGTAACCTTGTATCAGCTCTCTACAGGATAGAGTAGGTGCTAACCAGATGCCGATACGAGGCAAGATTGCCTAAGAAGCAAAGGCCCACTGTAACGAGTAGGATAAGCTGACGTAGGCACGATGAGGTGGATTGAATAGGTACTAGTAGCAGTCAACATGGCTAAAGCACGGAGTCAAAACCCGATGATGGACTGGAAGGCGATCCCCTGGCGCAAGCTGGAACGGAACGTTTTTAAGCTGCAAACGCGCATATTCAAAGCCTCGCACCGTGACGATAGAAGAACAGTTCGACAACCGCCAGGCGGCCCTGTCCAAAAAACATTGATGAGATCTTGGTCAGCCCAATGTCTGGCCGTTCGGCGGGTGACTCAAGACAATCAGGGGAAACATACTGCTGGGGTAGATGGCGTCAAATCACTTCCCCCTAAACAGCGGCTAGACCTGGTTAACCAGTTGACACCCGTACACAAACCCAAGCCAACCCGACGGGTTTGGATATCCAAACCGGGCTCAACAGAAAAACGCCCTTTGGGTATTCCTACGCTGCATGACCGTGCTCAGCAAGCACTCGTCAAACAAGTACTAGAACCTGAATGGGAGGCTAAGTTTGAGCCAAACAGCTACGGTTTTCGACCAGGGCGTTCGGCCCATGATGCCATTGCGGCCATCTTTAGTAGTATCTGTCATAAACCCAAGTATGTTTTGGATGCCGATATTGCTAAATGCTTTGACTGCATTGACCATCAGGCGCTATCGACCAAATTAGCCACATTCCCAAGCCTGAGACGACAGATTAGCGGCTGGCTCAAGGCGGGTGTAATGGATGGTGATACCTTGTACCCAACCCTGGAAGGCACCCCACAAGGCGGAGTTATTTCCCCCTTATTGGCCAATATTGCCCTTCATGGTATGGAACAATGGCTGAAACAGGAAGTCAGGCCTAAACGAAGGATCGGCAACGATAAAAGGGGGACGGGGAATCCCGTTCACTTTATTCGATATGCCGATGATTTCGTGCTGGTCCATGAGGACTTGGAAACCGTTCAATTGTGCCGGGAACGTATTGCTACTTGGTTAATGAGTATGGGCTTAGCCCTCAAACCCAGCAAGACAAGAGTTACCCATACCCTTCAGGCTTATGAAGGCAGTATTGGGTTCGACTTCCTTGGTTTTACGATTCGTCAATTCTCGAAACAGACTGATCAGGGAACGGGAAAGCTGCGGTTCACAACGCTCATCAAACCAGCCCAAGAGAGTGCTAAACGACACTATAAACGCATAGACCAACTCATTGATCGCCATAAGAGTAACAGTCAAGTGGCGCTGATCAATGAATTAAATCCGGTCATCCGTGGCTGGTCTACCTATTATTCACGAGTCGTCAGTAAAGAGCACTTTACGAAACTGGATCACCTGATCGTTCGGAAATTAAAGACATGGGCCAAACGCCGGCATCCTACCAAATCGACCCACTGGATCTATGCTAAATATTGGCAGATGGAAAAAGGGAAGAAATGGCTGTTTAGGATTCGGCTTAAAGGCTCGGTTATCCGACTTCTTCACCATAGTGAAACGCCTATCATCCGGCACATTAAGGTGCAGCGCAATCGGAGTCCCTACGATGGTGATTGGATCTATTGGAGTACTCGGTTGGGGCGCTCACCCCAAGTAAGTAATCGATTTTCCTTACTACTCAAAATGCAAAAGGGAAAATGTCGACATTGCAATCTGTTCTTTCGCGATGAAGATGTACTAGAGGTCGATCATATTGTCCCCCGTTTACAGGGAGGGAAAGATGTGATTACCAATCTACAACTTCTTCATCGCCATTGTCACGATAGAAAGACAGCCGCTGATCGACCAGAGCTGTCGGGCAAGGTATAGGTGACAACTACCGCTTCATTGAGGAGCCGTGTGAAGTGAAAGTTTCATGCACGGTTCTGAAGACCAGCGGGGCTGGTGACGGCCCCGCTGAGTTTAATATATAACAGATTTAGCCTTTCCAACCAATCACCTTGTTCTAGAGTCTCCTCGATAAATGGCTTAGCTATGAAACTCTATCTTTTGTCACTCATTCTTTTTGTGTTAGAAACCTCTCGTTCCTTGTATGGACAGACACTCCTAGAAACGAATAACAAAACCCATTATACTAATCAAGCCGCTAACAAAGAAATCAGTCGGCTATATCGAAAATTGAAGGCTGGATACGACTTCGACAAACTTGCTCAAGAATATTCTCAGGATTATGGCTCTTTCACAGTAGGGGGAAAATTAGGGTGGCAAAAGCCAAATCAATTCGTACCTGAGTTTAATCAAATGATTAGTCAGATGAGTAAAAACCAATTGTCAAAGCCGTTCAAAACGGGGTTTGGATACCATATTGTCCAACTACTAGACAAGAAGCCAGGCGAAGTTTTAACTAGACATATTCTTCTAAAAGTAGATAGCTAATCAGATTTAGCTTATCATAATGCCACTTATACAACAGCAAAATCTATTCTCAGCGCCATGAAAACTGTCTATTGTAAAACTCTTGCATTAGTAATCTCAATCATTAACGTATCGTACGCTCAGAACCCAGTCAAGGAGAGCTACTTTGGCATCAGAGCGGGATATTTAAAAGCGTCAACCGACGTAAATAACTTAACAAAGTTACCTTATGAAATAAGGTTGGGCGGAGTAGCTCCACTAAATAGCTTTTACGGAGGAGTCTTTTATCATCATAATGTATCGCCTTGGTTGGCCTATCGAGTTGAACTCAACTACCAGCAAAAGGGCATCGAGTTGCAGAATCAAAATGGTAACGTAGTCGGTCATCAAAAACTCCATTACGCTGGTTTGACTCCTCTAATCGGCATTACCCCTCTAAACGGTCTTAGTCTTTTTGTAGGTCCGGAGGCCAATGTGTATCTCGGGCAGAGTGTAGATGGGGCCAATTATGGTCCTAATACGACACCGATTGAATTAGGTATTAGTAGTCGGCTATCTTATCGCTACAAATGGATTGGTTTGGAAGTAGGTCATTCCCAAGCTCTGAACGACTACAAATCAGTCGATATAGCAGGAGCACGATCTACCTTAAGAAACCGTGCTTGGCAGGCTGGTTTATTATTTGCGCCTACCCTGCTGAAAAAAAAGGGTAAATAGAATTTTTTCAACAATGCACCTCTCTGATTTTACTCGATCCGTATATTTTAATTCACATAACATAAGTGTAGTTATACAACGGGTCTCCAGAAAGTACAACGTCTGGCTACTTATCGCAGTAACCAGACGTTATACTTTTCCCTGTTTTTAGGCTAATTATTTCTTTGGCATTAAATAGCCAATTAGCCCAGCAGTAACAGCTAGTAAGACTATACTTCCCCAAAACACCAAAAGAGATAATTTAACCTTTCTCTTCATTTCATCAGCTGAATCCTCAAAAGAGGAAACAACAATAGTGGCTTTGATCAGATACCGGTATAGAATAAAATAGATTCCAAATATGATCATGGCTCCTTCTAAAAAACTAAATTTTTTAGTCCCATAAAGCTTGATAAGTAAAGTAATCAGGAGGAGTAGCAGGCTAAAGTAATAAAGGAACAAGGTGACGGCCAATCGCAAACGTAGATTACTCTTAGCCTCATGTGCTGACTCATACTTAAGCGCATAATAGTATAAGCCTTGATAAACATCATTAATAAATCTAGCTAATTTATTCATTAATCGTGATTTACTGCGTACAAGTATTAAACGCATCGCAGACTCTATAGGCAGAAGAAAAATACAATGCCTGGCTACTGATCGCAGTAGCCAGGCATTGTATTTTCTGGAGACTCGTTGTATAACTAATTTTATGTTATTCGACTTAAGAAAGAAGAATACCGTTCTGACCACAGGGGTTAATACCGGAAAAATCTAGTTAGTCATTATTCAGCTACAACCTTGATAGCATCCTTTCTGCCTGTCACTTTCTCATTAAACTCCCAAGGCTTAACCTCTTCAAAGTTGATATTAGGATTGTCTTTTGTGCGAAAATTAAAGCTACCAGTAGCTGGATAAAAAGTAACCTTATTGTTATTACAAGTAATCCATAACTCTAAGATCGCATCCATACCAGCCATATGCTCGCTGACAATGCAATTTGTATTGGGAAGCGACGGCTTAGTGTAAACACCATAGGTATACGCAAAGCCTCGATGAAACGGATTACTATATTCAATTTCTGTTATTGAAGCGTCTTGGCAACCTTTAAGCTTTATGACTCTGTGCTTGTAGGTAGTTGGCTGTAGCAAGCCGATTACGATTATTACTCCTACTAGTACTATCAATCCTACAAAGTATTGCGAAACTCGCTTCATTGCTGTTGTATAAGTGGCATTATGTTAATCGTGCTTCTCTAAACTGTCATCTCCTTGGTAAAGGATTTCTTGATGGAAGGGATAGAGGTAGGATCAATTTCAAAGCAGACTTTGAGCGAATCTTTGTAGTCCAAGATAAGAGATGATTCTCTTTTTAAAGAGAGACAGACCGATAGATGGCCTAGAGTGTCTAAGTTTTCAATAATCAAATCGAAATCATTGGGCGACATGCCACTGAGTTTGGCCTTGCCATTTCTAGACTTATCAAGTGCTTCTAACTGCTGAATAAAGTTTTGTACGTCCACTTCCGAAACCCAAATGGATCGGTCAAACTTAGCTGTAATTTCTTCAGTCTTGAGTTGAATTGATAGCTTAAAAGTCGGGTAATAATGAAGTTCTGATTCAACCACGACCAGCTGAATGAATCTTGTTTTGATTTCATTCTCTATTAGCATACGACTTCAAAAAGCTGTTGTATAATAGCTTATATGTTAACCAAGTGCTCAAAGAAGAATTCTAAATCTTATCGACGAACAACATAGTTAATGTAGTACGAAAATACCTCGAAGCCGATCAAAATGGCTAAACGGACGTAAATCACTTTTAACGCCGGTTGAGAAACGGGAGCTGGCTGTGGGTCATTAGCCACCAACAGCCAAATCAACCGAAGCAGCCAGAAAATAGTGGCTAGTGCGCCACTAACGGCAGATAGAAACACAATCGGAATCCAATAGACGTAACAGCCAGGCCAAAAGCGATCCGCGTAGACCGCTAAGGTTAACCCCAAGTAGGCCACTGCGGCTGATAGCAGGACATAGCTTAAGCGGAGTAGCTTCGCCGCCGTCAGGTTAGAAAGTTCTGTAT
The DNA here is from genome assembly GCF_010747415.1 of Spirosoma agri. Taxonomy (NCBI): domain Bacteria; kingdom Pseudomonadati; phylum Bacteroidota; class Cytophagia; order Cytophagales; family Cytophagaceae; genus Spirosoma; species Spirosoma agri. Next base: position 16,177 of record NZ_JAAGNZ010000011.1, read on the forward strand.
CCGGTACAACCATTTTACGTCTGATTTAGAAGCAGACTATACCCCTAATCTACCCCTTTATAGTTAGTCGGTTAGGAGTCAATTTAGTTCGTTTTAGGGGCTTGCTTGAATATATCCTACTAAATCGGCAACTTTTCACACCCTATAAGTTGTGTTAAGTATATGCTCAGTCTCATTTTAAGGAGGGTTTTACAAGACACTGATTTTTTAATATCTGACCAACTCAATTAGGCGCATACGCACCTTATCGAGCAGGATCGACCACTCAAAGGGGGGTCTTTGGCTAAATGCACAGATTTATACGGTAATAAAACACCCATGTGCAACGAGAACCCCCATACGCACGGCCATTTAAAATGGCAACGGTTAGCAGGATGAGTTCTTCAAATTCACCCAGGTAGGCTCTGCTTATGCTACGTTGCTTAGCCTAACTCTATTTTATTGTTATTTGCTAAACAAAGCAAGTACCACAAAGACAACACAAAGATTTTTAGATACTTATTCCAGATTACGGGTAAAGTAACTGTACGAAAGAGTTCAGTTTACATCCACTCGTGAACAGGGGGAAAGTGTGTTACGGCTAAAAACTGGAAACGTGTATGGGTGCTACAGTAGGCCCTGATTAATAAACGCCTTAGGTTGTTTTCCGATAATTCCAGATGGCCCAGCCATTCAGGATAATGGCAAAAATGACTTCGTAGAGTAGTTGCCACTTAACATTAGCCAGGCTGCTCCCTTTCAGCACAATCATTCGCATAACTTCGATAAAATGCGTTACGGGCGTCAGGTACGCAATGGTTCTGGCCCAAACGGGCATGCTGTCGATCGAGGTGAACAGGCCGCTCATCAGGATAAAAATCATGATGAAAAAGAAGGCGACGAACATGGCCTGCACCTGGGTATCGCTGTAGGTGGAAATCAATAGGCCAAACCCCAGCAACGCAACTAGATATACGCCCGCAAACAGATAAAGTGTCGCCAGACTTCCGACCGGAACTATGCCGTAAATCAGGCGGGCGATGAGCAGGCCGATGGTGAAGACGATCAGGCCCAGCACCCAGAACGGAATCATTTTGCCCAAAATAAACTGCCACTTCTGGATCGGCGTTACGTTGATTTGCTCGATGGTGCCAATTTCTTTTTCCCGAACTATGTTCAGGGCCGATAAAAAGCCGCCCACCATCGTCAGGAGAAGCACCAGAATACCCGGCACCATAAAAAACTGGTACTTGCCTAACGGATTAAACCAGTTGGAAGCTGTTACGTCGATCACTGAAGCTGTAGAAAAGCGCCCCGGCTGTAGCCATTCGAGCCGAACATCAGTGTTGAAATCCGTGACGATCTGGCTCAGATACGCTCCGCCCAGCGCGGCTTTCGTTCCATTGATGGCATCCACCGCCAGCGACAATTTCTGGGCGCCTTCGCGCACGAACTCCCGTTCAAACCCAGCCGGAATTTCCAGGACCAGATCAGCCTGATTGGCTTCCACCAGACGTAGTGCTTCGTTAAACGAACGACTATTTTCGATGATCCGGAAATAACCCGACGACCCGATTTTGGAAATCAGCCGTTGCGAATAGGGGCTGTGATCGTGATCGACTAGCACCAGATTCACATTTTTGACATCGAAATTGGCCGCCAACGGCATGATAATGAGTTGGATTGTCGGGAGCATAAAAATCAGCGCCAGGATGCTTTTATCCCGAAAAATCTGCCGAAACTCTTTCCGTAACAGGAAGCTTAAAACTCTCATGCCAATCGTATGTTAAAGTTTTTTAGGCTAATTCCCAGCAACACCAGCGTCATGCTGACCAGCACGACCGTTTCCTTCCAAACGGCGCCAAAGCCAAGCCCTTTCAACATAATGGCTTTGACAATCAGGTAATACCACCGGGAGGGCACCAGATTGGAAATCACCTGCAACGGCACCGGCATATTCTCAATCGGAAACATGAAGCCCGTAAACAGCATCGTTGGTAGCATCATGCCCATCATGGAAATCAGCATGGCCACCTGCTGGGAAGCCGTTACATTGGAAATCAGTAATCCCAGCGATAAACAACAGATAATGAACAGCGCACTCTCCCCAAAAAGCAGGAAAATGCTCCCCTGAACGCGCACATTCAATACGTATACCGACAGCAGTAAAATCAGGATAAAGTCCAGCAGGGAAAGAACCAGATACGGCACCGCTTTGGCAATCAGCACCAGAATTGGTTTGAAGGGTGACACCAGCAGAACTTCCATGGTACCCAGTTCTTTTTCGCGAACAATCGAAACCGACGTCAACGTCGTGCAGACAATCATCAGAATCAGGGCCAATACGCCGGGAATAAAATTCAGCGATCCGTTCATATCCGGATTGTAGAGCATCCGGGTTTCGGTCTGAATTTGATGCGGTACCGCAGCGACCGCATTGAGTTGCTGTTGATAACCCCCAAGGATGGCGGTGATGTAATTCGTTATAATTTTGGCCGTATTAGGGTCCGATGCATCGGTAATGAGTTGAACCTGCGCGGTACCCAGATGGCGCAAATCGTCGTTAAAATTGGTGGGAAAGATAACGGCGGCTTTGATCTTGCCTTCCCGAAAGGCGCGCTGCATGTCATCGTACCGCATCACCGACTGCTGTAAGTTGAAATACGAGCTGGACTGAATTTTGGTAATAATCTGCTGCGACACTACGTCCCGGGCAAAATCGACGACGGCAAGATTGACGTTTTTCACCTCACTGCTCAAGGTAAACCCAAACAGCAGAATCTGGGCCGTGGGCAAGCCAAACAGAATCAGCAGCGTGCGCTGATCACGGAAGACGTGGTAAAATTCTTTTCGTATGAATACCAGAAGTTGTTTCATTTGGGTAGCTGGTTAAGCTTAGTCAGCAGCGCGTTTAGCACCCCGAGCCAGTTGGTAAAATACATCGTCCATGGAATCAGTCGAAAACCTGGCTTTCAGATTCGTCGGCGAATCCAGGGCTTCTACTCGACCGTCGACCATAATCGAGACCCGGTTGCAATACTCAGCCTCGTCCATGTAGTGAGTTGTTACGAAAATGGTAATGCCTCGACCGGCGGCTGTGTAAATCAAATCCCAGAACTGCCGCCGGGTCACGGGGTCAACGCCCCCGGTCGGTTCATCCAGAAATACGATCGTTGGGTTGTGGATAATGGCGACCGAAAAAGCCAGTTTCTGTTTCCAGCCCAGCGGCAAACTCCCCACCATTTTTTTGGCTTCCTGCTGCAAACCCAACGTATCGACCAGTTGGTTGCTTCTGGATTTCAGCTCGTTGTCAGACAGTCCGTAGACTCCACCGAAGAATTCAATATTCTCCAGAATGCTCAGATTTTCGTAGAGCGAAAACTTCTGACTCATGTAGCCAATATTTTTCTTGATGGATTCCTGTTGCGTGTAGACGTCGAATCCAGCCACACGGGCCTTGCCGGACGTTGGGTACGACAGGCCGCAGAGCATCCGCATGGCCGTGGTTTTACCCGCCCCATTGGCTCCCAGGAAGCCAAAAATTTCACCCCGCTCGACGTCAAAGGAGATCTTATCGACGGCCACAAAATCCCCGAATTGCTTCGACAATTCAGTACAGGAAATGGCTTTAGTGGTTGTTGATTCCATACGTTATTCCTTAGTCAGCCTGGTTCGTCATAAGATTAATAAACCGATCTTCGATGGTAGGCGTGATGGATTTTATGGCAATGCCGCCATGCCCTTTTTGCGCTAGATAATCCGTTAAATCCGCTACGTTGGTATCGGTGTCCTGCTTGAAGGTAACATGAATGTATTCGCCAAAGGCATAGCTACTTCGAACGGGTACGTACGCCCGCATATCACTTAGTAGATGCGGAATGGAGTCGGCTTTCACCGCGAACAGTTTACCCGGATAAGTGTTGATGATGTTATCCGGGGTATCAATCGAGAGAATTTTACCGTTCTGCATCAGGGCAATACGTTCGCAGAGAGTGGCTTCGTCCATGTAGGGCGTCGACACCAGAATCGTAATGCCCTGCTGTTTCAGGCGCTTCAGCATCTCCCAGAACTCCCGGCGCGACACCACATCGACGCCCGTTGTTGGTTCGTCCAGAAACAGTACCGTTGGCTTATGAATCAGCGCGCAGCACAGCGCCAGCTTTTGTTTCATCCCTCCGGAGAGCTTGCCCGCCCGGCGCTTTTTGAACGGCTCGATCTGTTCGTAGATGTCTTTGATCAACGCATAATTCTGCTGCATCGTTGTGCCGAACAACGTAGCAAAGAAGTTCAGATTTTCTTCGATCGTCAGATCCTGGTAAAGCGAAAACCGGCCCGGCATGTAACCTACAGTATTCCGAATTGCCTGAAAGTCGTTCACTACGTCGAAACCATCGACCCTGGCCTGCCCTTTGTCGGCTAGCAGCACCGTCGTTAGGATGCGGAACATGCTGGTTTTTCCGGCCCCGTCGGGACCAATCAGCCCGAACAGCTCGCCCGGCTCCACCGAAAACGATACGTTATCCAGCGCAATGACCTGTTCGTTGGTCGTCGCATCCCCGTAGGTTTTGGTGATATTCGTTACCGTTACGGCACCCATCAGTTCGTTTGTTTTGCCTTTCCGGCATTCAGGATCACTTCCCCGTACATGCCGATTTTGAGGTAACCGTCGTTCTTCACCCGGATTTTGGTCGCGTAAACCAGATTCGCCCGTTCGTCTTTTGTCTGGATGGTTTTGGGGGTGAACTCCGATTTGGACGAAATCCAGGAAATCGTACCGGGATACAGTTTAAACCCTTTTTCACCCTTATCGATACGTACCGTTACGGGCTGATCGACTTCCACCTGGGGCAGTTGCGAACCGGTGATGTAAGCCCGTAAGGTCAGCGTGTCCGTGTTCGCAAGTCGATACAACGGTTTACCGATGGTGGCCATCTCGCCCGCAAATGCATATTTAGTCAGCACCGTACCCGTTACCGGATTGATTATCTGGCCTTTCTGGACCTGCACCGTGTATTGCTCAACGGCTTTGGCCAGCGAACCCGTTTCGCTCAATACGCTCCGGTTCTGGGTGGCCGTATTCGACTCCTGCAACCGAATCTGCTGACGGGTCACGTCCAGCTGCTTTGTCATCTGGTCAAGCTGGGCATTCAGGTCATCTAACTGCTTTTGTGTCGCGGCATCGGCCTTAATCAGGTTCTCCGTACGGGTTCGCTCCCGAAGCAACTGGCTCATCTGAGCTTCCTGAACGACAAGCTGTCGGCGGGTGAGTTCGACTTGCGGGCCGACATTGGAGGTTCGTTGCCGGAGCGCCTGCATCGACGCCTGCACCTGTTCTTTCTGGAGTTTGGTCGTCGTTACGTCGATCTGGCCCAGATTCACACCGGCTTTCAGTAGGTCGCCCTCCTTCGGTGAAAACGTCAGGATCTGGCCGTTTTGCTGCGATGAAACAATGATTTCGTCCGCTTCAAAATTACCCGATGCATCGTAGTCGAGTTGGTTTGTCTGGCATGACGCCAAGGCGAAAATAGCGGCAATGGTTAGGTGTATAATCAGGGATTTCATCGGTTGTGAATGGATTAATTTCCGGAGGTTGTTTTATGGTTGTACTGCACTTGCAGCAATTGTATCTGGTGAAGTGCCAGCGATTGGCGCGCTTCATTTTCGGCATTTACCTGGGCAATGTAATCGTGGGTGGTAATGACCCCGTTTTGCAATTGGGCATTCGCTGACGTTTTGACGGAGGACCGGAGTTCCACAATCTGGTTATCCTGCTCAATCAACTCCTGATACTTCTGCACATCCGAACGCTGCTGCACCATCGACAGATTGGTATTGAACAGAAACGTCTCGCGCTGTACATCCACCTGCTGGCGGTTCACGTTGAGTAGCTGGCGATCGTTCCGTCGGGTTGTATAGAAGCTGCTCAACGCCCAGTTTATCCGAATGCCTCCCATCCAGAAGAAATCAACCGTATTGTTGATGATGTTGAAGGTAGGCCGACCGTAGTTTTCCTGAAAAAAGGCACTGACTTTTGGCCGACTGGCCGCGCGTAGTTGATTTTCCTGTACGTCGTAAATTCGCTTCTGGCTTTCGAACAATATCAACTCAGGTCGGTTAATCTGGGTTGACAACGTAACGGATTGCGGTCTGATCAGCGTCGTGTTCTCATCCAGCGTTTGGTTGATGAGCGCGCCCAACATCGTTACGTAAGCCCGGCGCATGGCGTTCAACTCGGTCGTGTTTTGATCGACCCGGATGAGTTCCGCTTTCAGTTCGTTCAGGTTACTGCGGAACGACGTACCGTTGGCCAGAGCACCCTGCGTGCGGTCAACACCCTGCTGAATATCGGATTTGCGCAGATCGGCCAGTTTACGTTGCTCTTCAATCAGGGCAAGGCCGAAAAACAGATTATTGACCCGGTCCCGGAGGGCGTATAGGTTCACGTTCAGATTCTGCTCCTGAATAACCGCATCGCTCTGACGCGTTTGCTGGGTGTATTGGATAACCCCGCCGTCATAAATTACCTGGTCGATCTGTCCGGTAACTTTGTACTGATCTTTGCTGATTTTAGGCAACGAAGCGCCTAGCGGCAACGAACCCAGTGGCGACTCAGAAAAGTCTATTGTCTGGCTCTGATACGTTGCCTGGCCCGAAAACGCGAGTTGAGGCAAGTAGCCTTTGGCGGCATTCGCAACGGAATAATCCCGGGTTTTCTGGATCAATGCCCGCTGTTTACTGAGCGGATAATTTTCCTGAGCCAGCACGTAACATTCTTCCAGAGTTAAGGATCGGGCCGACTGCGCCCAGGTGCTGGTCGCTCCGATCCATACGCCGATCAGGATAACTACTCGTTTCATAGTCGAGTCATTTTGATTTAAAATTAATTTTTAAAAATATTTTTAACTGATGGGTAAAAATTTTTATCCGCCTTTCAGTATTCCATCAATCCATCTGGGAATCAATTGCTTACGTTCCTGCATTAAGGCGTAGAACTCCGTCGATTCTATTCGACCGATAAGCTGCACCACGGGGCGTCCAACAAACGGGAAAACGATCAGGCTCATTATACTCATCAGTACCTGCAGGGGATGCATATGAAGCTGATTTTTAGCCATTTCTTCCTGCACTTGTCTGGCAAAATGGGATCTCAGTAGTTGCTTTTTCCCGATAATCTCCCCCAGTTTTTTGGGATTGGCATTGAGCTCACTAAAGATGAATAAGGGTAATTCTGGCTGGGCCGTGAACAGGTCAATATAAAAGGTGACAATTTTCTCTATTTTCTCGCGAAGGCTTGTGCTTTCGTCCGTCATGATCAGGTGTACCGAACCGGCTACCTGTTGAATATTCTCCACCATGATCAGGTCAAACAGGTTCTCTTTGCTGCGGAAATAATAGTTGAGTAGGGCCATATTTATCCCCGACTCTTCGGCAATATCCTTTACACGGGTAGCCGCAAAGCCTTTCCGCGTGAACATGCTGCGGGCTACGTCCTTAATTTTTTCCTCAGTTGTGCTGTCAAGCGCCTTGTTGGGTGCGTTCTTCATGAAATCGGTATAAAGCAGTCACGTTCGGTTAGCGAGTTTATTTATGTACGTTTGCCTCACAACCAAATGCGCTACAAACTTAAGGGGTCAAAATTTAACGCAACCTAAATTTAAAATTATTTTTAAAAATAATTTTTAAACGGTAGGATACTATTAAAATTAACCTCCGATAAGCGTGGCACCACCCGCTAATCATCGGTTGAGAAAGCCGTAAACTTTCGAGATGGTGTGCTAAATCGGGACACTGCAAATGCTTTACTTATAACGTAAGCCTTTAGGTTCGTCCGATCAATTTGGATTTAGAAACCGTCACCAGCTTAACTAGTGGGCATAATAAAATAGAAAGGCGGACGGCCGCCGGGCCGACGCTTCGCCAAATTTCCGACCGCCACGACGGACCGTTTGCCATGATGAAGGCTTCTCACATAAAGAGCGTGGCTGTTGCGCAACTCTGCTTAGGTTGCAACTATCAAGGCGGGCCAGCTATCAACTAGCTTTTCTTGACCGGCTCGGTTGCAGCTTATTTCTCTTTAACCAGTTCGCCAGATTCGGGGTATTTCTTACAAACGGGCGAAAATTATCGGTTTCAAACTAGGGTTTTAGTTTGTACTACTAACTTATTTCACCTCAAGAAAAAGAGCCTTATTTGAGAATCTTCCTTTTAAGATGGCTGCCTACTAGTCTGTTCGCTGTGCAGTGGTACAACTCGGCAAGTCGTATTGTACCGAATACTGTGGCTCGATTCGGAGCACACATTTCCTTTTCGACTACAATAATCTGACGTTTGGCTACAGTTGTTTTGTAAATGGATGTGAATTTTGTGTTCCCAAAAAGACCAGGTAATATGAAGCTAATCGCCATCGAAGAACATTTTCTGATTAAAGCCGTCGAGGATGAGTGGAAAAACTTCGCCGATCCCAACGACCCAACCCACAAATTACATGTCGGCGAGATCGGCAATCGATTAAACGAAATCGGCGACACTCGGCTTCAATTGATGAACGAAACCGGCGTTGATGTGCAGGTACTTTCGCTCACCAGTCCGAGTTTACACAATCTAGGCCCTGAAAGTGTAGCCCTCGCCAGAGTAACCAATGATTATGTGGCGGAAATTGTTAGAAAGACACCCGAACGATTTCAAGGGTTGGCAGCCTTGCCCATGGCGGTGCCCAACCAAGCTGCCAACGAATTAACCCGTTCCGTGAACCAGCTTGGCTTAAAAGGAGCGATGGTATGCGGACGAACTCGGGAGAAAAATCTGGATCATCCCGATTATTGGGAACTCTTTGACTGCGCTCAAACGCTTGGCGTTCCCTTGTTCATCCACCCCCAAATTCCCCAGAAAGCCGTCAGGGATGTTTACTACTCAGGATTTGACGAGCTGACTGACCTAGCCTTTTCAACGTTTGGGCTTGGCTGGCACTACGAAGCGGGTATCCAATTTGTTCGGTTGGTATTAGCCGGGGTCTTTGACCGGTTTCCCAATCTGCAAATCATCCTCGGCCACTGGGGGGAAGTGATTTTGTTCTACACCGAACGGTTGGCGGCTTTGAGCCGAGTCACCAAGCTTGACAAACCCTTTATGGATTACATTCGCCAGAATTTGTCTGTAACGGCCAGCGGCATGTTTAGCCAGTCTTATTTGCAACGATCAGTTGACATTATCGGAACTGATCGTATCCTTTTTTCGACGGATTATCCCTACCAATACCGACCAGGCCGGCAGGCCCGTACCTTTGTCGAAGCAACCAACTTGAACCCCGAAGACAAGGATAAATTTTCTTTCGCCAATTGGGAACGCTTAACTAGTGTACCGACGAGATGACCTGTCAATCGGAGAACAACACGAAAAGATAGGTCTTGAATTTATTCTATGGAACAACGGCCCATACAACACTTCAAAACGATCAGCGAATTTCATCGGCTGAGAGGGCTAGCCCCACCCGAGCATCCGCTCCTCAGCGTGGTGGATTATGCATTAGTGAAACGACCAGTTGATATTGGCGAGGTGAATCTGATGGTTGATTTCTACCAGATTTCGGTGAAACGAGGCATGAACGCTACACTCAAGTACGGCCAGCAGGCCTACGATTTTGAGGATGGCGTTATGTTTTTCGCGGCTCCTAATCAAGTCTTCAACATCCAGCCCAACAGCCTTTCAACAGCCGATCGTTCAGGCTGGATCGTACTGATTCACCCCGATTTCTTTTGGCATACACCACTGGCAAAGACGATTAAACAATACGATTTTTTTGCTTACTCGGTGAACGAAGCCTTATGGCTGTCAACTAAAGAAGAAGCAACCATCAACCGCATTATTGACAATATTAAACAGGAGTATAACACCACGATTGATGCCTTCAGCAAGCAGATTATTATCTCCCAAATTGAGAGTCTGCTTAGTTACTCGAAGCGGTTTTACCATCGTCAATTCATCACCCGGGAACCATCGAATCATCAACTTTTAGCCCGGTTGGACAACCTATTGACTAGCTACCTGACTACGGGTGATTTAGTTTCCAAAGGCTTGCCGACCGTTCACTATATTGCCGACCAGTTAAACGTGTCGCCAAAATATCTCAGCAACCTACTGAACGTATTGATCGGACAAAGCACCCAACAGTATATCCATGAGAAGTTGATTGAGCTGGCCAAAGAAAAGCTGTCGACCACCACGTTATCGGTCAGTGAAGTGTCGTATGGGTTGGGCTTCGAACATTCTCAATCGTTTAGTAAGTTCTTTAAAGCGAAAACGAAGCTATCGCCGTTGGAATTCAGACGCTCATTCCAGTGAAGGGGCTATTTACCCTTGGTTCTATTGACAGATAAATTTCCCTCGTTTTTTAACGTCTCATTCCAAAAGTAGCTTCCTAAAAACATCTTCATATCATTTTGGGGAGGGTTTATAGAAACGAGGCCAAACGAAGATTAAAAACTAGGAACGACCGTTGATATTTGTCGTGTTAACTCCGTTCTTTATGCCTATCCGCCTGAATCCTCATGACCATCATCGATGACCATCAATTATTCCGATCAACTACCCGGTCAACCCCTGAACGATTTCGTCTTTACTTTTTGGAAGACCAACAACAACACGGACTCAGATTGCCATTACACAATACTGCCCGATGCGGGTATCGAACTAATTATCTCACTTCAGCCCGAGCCACCTAACCAAATGGACCTCTTTGGTCTATCCACTCATAGTCTTGACATCACCATCCCAAAGGGGGGTGTCTTATTCGGAGTTCGCTTTAAACTCTTGGCGGTTGAATACTTGCTAAAAACTACTTTACCAACCAATTCCATTCAAAAACCGCCGACGAATTTGGGGGGGGTAGAGTTGCAGGCTGAAACGCCGTTGGATAGGTTTGTCGACTTAATGAGTGAGCTGCTAGAGCAACAGCTCAAGGTGTCAATCATAGACCCAAGAAAACGGAAGCTTTCAGAGTTTGTATATAATTCTAAAGGAGCCGTTTCGGTCCATGTCTTAGCGCTTGAAACCGGTTGGTCCACTCGTCAAATCAATCGGTATTTCAGGGCTACGGTTGGCTTACCATTAAAGAGATATTTAGAACAACTCCAGTTTTTTTCGTCCTTATCGCAAATCGGTCAGGGTGAGTTTTATCCCCAGGCGTATTACTATGATCAGTCCCATTTTATCCGACAAACCAAAAAGCATACGGGTAGTACGCCCAAACAACTCTACCAGCAGCGAGCTGTTCGATTTGTTCAAGTAGGCCAGTACATCGAGGACTAATTGGGTTGACTACTCAAATGAGGCAGGCATGACACTAATTTCGATGAGTAAACTGTCGAAATGGAAATAAAAACCAAACGTCTTTCGTATAGTTTTGGGCTCGCTTTCAAAAATGACATTTTCGGTCTTTAGCCTCTCATAAATAGCCATAACCGTTTCTTTATCGGGCTGATAAAAGCCAATATGAAAATTTTCAGGATAGTGCACGGTAGGCTCCTTGTTAAGCTTTGAGGACCAAAGCACCAAAGCAAATTCATCGGTATTGGTTAAGACTGCAATAGCATCTTTTCGATTCTGGATGCAGTTAAACCCTAATTGCTTTTCAAACAAGTTGATTGCCGCAGGAATATCCTTTACGACGATGTTGATATGATTGAGTTTCATGTGATTTGGCAGTAAATGAAGGCACAAAGTTGGGCTTTGGACATCCTTGCAAATTGGATAAATCGGACATTTTGATGAGGTCATCAATACCCCCCATTTTATGAAGCAGATATATGAAGATTGAGTTGTCTCACATCAGAGCGTTTTCGTGCGACAAGGCAAACCGTTAGTTAGGATGTCACAAACGAAAAACCCCCATTCGTGCCGGGTGGCCAAAATGAGGGTCTGAAGAAAGTGGTGCCATCAGGCAATAGACGCCCCTATGCTTGATCTTACCAAGGACAAGTAGCCGGCGCGGGAAAGTACTCCTCACTGAAATAGTGGCCGCTAGGACCATCTTGCTTGATCAACGCATATTTAGTGATTCGTTGGCCAGCTTGCTGAGCCGTACTGGTGCCTTGATGACCCGTAAAATCGGTCTGCGTCCACCCGGGGCAAACGGCGTTCACTTTAAAAGCGGTGTCACGCAGTTCGTAAGCCAGATTGATCGTATACATGTTCAGAGCGGCTTTACTGGACTGGTAAACCGCCAATTTGTTGTGATAACTGCTGCCCCTAGCGTCAGCCGCCAGGCTTAGCGAGGCCATCGCCGTGGTCACGTTGACGATGCGGGGTTCTGAGGACACCTTGAGCAAGTCAATGAAGGCTTGAGTAACGCGCACCACCCCGTACAGATTAGTCTCGTAGACCGCTTTAAACCGATCAACGGGCGTGTCCAAGGCCGATTGGGGCAAGCCCCCTGAGATACCGGCGTTATTGATCAGCACATCCAGAAATGGCGTTTTTTCGCCGATTAAGGCCCGGGCGGCCTGAACCGATTCATTATCGGTGACATCCAATTGAACAGCTTCAACGGTGCGGACTCCTTCCCCATGAAGCTGTTCGACGGCGGATAAACCGTTGGCCAGGCTACGGCTACCCAGATAAACAAAGAAACCCTGTTGAGCCAGTTGCTTGGCGACTTCAAAACCGATGCCCTTGTTGGCGCCGGTGACTAAGGCTGATTTCATCTTATGCAGTTGGTTCTAGTACCGCACAAAAGTCGCTTGTTCCCAACCTACTCACTTGGACAAATCACCTCAGTTGTTGGACAAACCAGGCTCTTCAGCTAAAAACTCACTGACGTTTTTGCCCGTCTTTTTCTTGAAGAGTCGGGAAAAATAAGCCGGATCGTTGAAGCCCAGTTGATAGGCCAGTTCCTTGACCGAAGAGGCTGAGTAACGGAGTTTGCGTTGAGCTTCCTGGATCAGCCGGTTCGTGATCCATTCTTTGGGCGAAACCCCGGAAACCGCTTTGACTACTTCATACAGATTGCTCGGGGTCATGGCCAGTTGCCGGGCAATGCTGTGCACATCATGCTGCTCAGTGAGATGCGCTTCGACCGCCAAGGTAAAGGCTACATACTTGCTCAACCTGGGGTTAACGGCGGTTACCTGTTGATGAGACTCAAAATAAGCGCTGTTTAATTCGGTTAACAACCCATTTAGATGCGCTAAAATAATGTCAACTTTTCTTGACTCACCCGGCGAATGGAGGAGCCTAAACAACATCGACAGCAACGCCTTTACCCGCACTTTAGGCTCGGGATCGAAGCGAATGGTGCTTGTATTTAAGGGATTGATTAGGAATGGATACGTTTGAGGAAGTAGCGCTAAGGTCCGATCATCAAAGCCAATCTTATACTGCTGAGTGCTTTTTTTGGGAGCTAGATGGGCGAAAATTTGGTTGGGCCTGCCGAAGATTGCTTGACTATCAGTAATAGTCAGTTCGTGGCCATCTAGCTGGAATGTTTCCTGCCCTTGATCGACAAAGACCAGATAGTAGTAGGCAAGTTGGTGGGGTTGTAGCAGCTTTGGCCAGATCGTATCAGGAAGTGGTATGACGCAGTTTTGATTGATCGTGATGGGTAAGCGGTCATGGTGCTTGATCTCACTAAGCAATCCTTGGGTCTCGAACATATCGGCTCGGGTAATTTACGCCGGAATAACGCAGATACGTAGGTAGCTGTTCCATTGACTATAGTCTCTCCAAATGCCCATTTCAAGCCACGGCCGCCAACTTCCGCTGATTGCGCCAATTCTAGCCAGGCGCGTTCTCAAATTGTCATCTCAAGAATCAACGTCTAATTTTCACGATAAGTATGAGTTTGTGCGACACTCATTAGATAGTGAATGTGAGGCTATGGCGTTTTACAAACGGTCGTTTAAATAATGCCGTAGGCGGATTTTACATTTATTGAACGTCCTTCGATAGACGTTCGCAGTTTGATAAAGCCTTATGGCCTTTTACAAACATCCGTTTATAAAAGGCCTGCCCATATCCTCTTGATAAATCGTTCGAAAAAAGTGCTAAATAGTGTTCTTCCTGTTTCAGCACGCACAATAAAATAGGCCTAACGACGTTTTTAGTCTGTCATGCTTCTTCAGCCCCACTGGTTCAACCAATGGGGCTTTTTCATGGCCCTTTACAGTAAACGTTGCCATTATGGAAGATGTATCGGATCAACTACCCCCGCAACCCAATCAACCCTCGCTTGAGCAACAGCAGGTTGAAGCCGCCAACGATTTTTTAACCATTTGTGATCGCTTATCAACAGGTTATGACAGCGGCTATTATTGGGAGGATGTACAGCGGGCTTTGCGCATTGCCTCAGGGTTGGAAAAGTGGCCCGACTAAGTCAGCTCAGCGTTTGTTTTTGGGCTAATCGCCTCACCTGAGTGGCCTGGAAACTACCCCCTCGTGCGGTCTTAAAGCCAGCTCGGTTTAACCGTCTGGCCATCTCGACATAGCTCAGGTTTGCTTCCAGCAAGGCACGAATCAACTCCGAAGCCTTTCGATTATGTTCATTGTTGGCCGCGCGTGCTCGATTCGATTCAGCGGCTTTGGCCGATACCTCCGGTTTGAGAAATGAGTTGACTCCTTTTCGCCATTGACCCACCCGAAGCAGTTTTTCATCCAAGGCTTTCTTGGTTCGCTCACCGATCATCTTGCGTTCCTGTTGGGCTAGAGCCGCGAAGATGTGAATGGTGAATTCATTGGCATCGGGCATATCAGCACACACGAAGCTGACCTTGGAATCCATCAGGGAAGAGACAAAGGTCATATTCCGGCTGAGCCGATCGAGCTTGGCAATGACCAAGCGAGCGTTGTGCTCTTTAGCGTACTGAACCGCTTTCAACAATTCAGGTCGCTGATCGTTTTTGCCTGATTCGATGTCACAGAATTCGGCCACCAGCAGGGGTTGATTTTTGACGAAGCTGAGTACGCTACGGCGTTGGGCGTCGAGGCCCAGACCTGACTGTCCTTGCTTTTTGGTCGAGACTCGGTAGTAAGCGACAAAGGTTTGCATGGCGCAAGGTAGTATTGTGGGGTGGTTTTACAAATCTAGGATGTTCATACTAGATCTGTAAAGACCACATGAACTTGTTAAGGTAGTTAGTTTAGGGCAATTCTCATTGATCAGTCTATCTTCCAGAAGCTCCTTAGAAAGCACTTTCTGTAACTTGTTTCAAGGGCATACTATAGATTAGTTGCCCGCCCAAACAATGCCCACTGGCTCAGGTTATAGTCCACAGATTTCCTACTTCGTTTGTTGCTCACTTCGCCTGATACTATGTCTTCCCTTTCAATCAATAAAGTGAGCCCCCAGGGCCTATTAATTGCCATTGGCATTGTCTTCGGCGATATTGGCACGTCTCCCTTATACGTCCTGGCGGCCGTAACACGCGGGCACCAACTCACCGAAACACTCGTCCTGGGTACACTTTCTTGCATCATCTGGACCCTGACCATTCAGACCACCATCAAATACGTCCTGATCACTCTCCAGGCCGATAACAAAGGCGAAGGAGGCATCTTTTCCCTCTACGCCCTGGTCCACCGATTCTCGGGCCGATGGCTGATCATTCCCGCCATTGTAGGCGGAGCCTTTCTGCTGGCCGATGGCCTCATTACGCCCCCTATCTCGGTTTCCTCGGCTATTGAAGGCCTGCTGATCTTCGATCCTACCCTGGCAACCGAGCCCATTGTCATTGGTATTTTGATTGGTCTATTTGTCATCCAACAGTTCGGTACCCAATTCCTGGGACGACTCTTCGGACCAGTCATGCTTATCTGGTTTACCTTTATTGGCGGCATCGGTTTTTTAGCCCTGCTGGCCCACCCCTCTGTGCTTTTGGCCTTCAATCCCCTCTACGCATTTCGGCTCCTGACGCAGTATCCCGGTGGATTCTGGCTTTTGGGCGGCGTGTTCCTATGTACCACCGGGGCCGAAGCCCTCTACTCAGACATGGGCCACTGTGGCCGAGGTAATATCCGGGTGAGCTGGGTCTATGTCAAACTAACCCTGCTGCTCTCCTACGCGGGGCAGACCGCTTATCTGATGAATCACCTAGGTAAACAGGTGGGGGAGACCAGTCCGTTTTACAGCATCGTGCCCGCTCCACTGACGATATTCAGTATTATCCTGGCTACCCTGGCCACCATCATTGCTTCTCAAGCCCTTATCAGTGGGGCCTTTACCCTAGTGGGCGAAGCTATGCGGCTCAATTTCTGGCCCCGTCAGCGCGTGGCCTATCCCTCCGACGAGCGGGGACAGCTCTACGTGCCCTTCGTCAACTGGGGGTTGATGATCGGCTGCATTCTGATCGTGTTGCATTTTAAGGAATCCAAAAACATGGAGGCCGCCTATGGGCTAGCCGTCACCCTGACGATGCTCATGTCCACCGTGCTGATCAACGCCTATTTACGTATGAAACAAACCAATGCCCTGCTGACCACGCTGGTAACCGCCTTGTTTCTGATCGTGGAGACCACCTTCCTAATCGCCAATATGGTCAAGGTCGAAGAAGGAGGCTGGATTTCGATTACCCTGGGACTATTGCTGATGGGCATGATGGTGTTCTGGTATCAAGGCGAAACAATTACGCATGAGTTTATTCATTATGATTCCCTTCCGGGTAACCTACCCGTGCTCAAAACCCTGAGCAATGACTTGAGTCAACCTAAGTTTGCCACGCACCTGGTCTACCTGACTTCAGCTGATGACTATCATCAGATTGAAGCCGAAACCCTGTTCTCGATTCTGAACCGGGCGCCCAAGCGAGCCGACATTTATTGGTTCATTCATCTGTGTGTACAGGATGAGCCCTATGGTATGCGCTACAAGGTAGATACGCTAGCGGCCGAAGATGTGTATTTTGTTACGTTTTACTTAGGCTTCCGGGTGGAGCCACGCCTGAATTTTCTGTTCCGGCAAGTGGTTCTGGACATGGTGGCCGATAAAGAAGTGACGATTGACACCCCGTATCGCTCCTTGAATGTTCACCGGATTGCGGGTGATTTCCGGTTTGTGCTTTTCAAACGCTTCTTATCGTATGACAATGAGTTGAGCACCTATCAACAGGTAATCATGCGGGGCTATTTGTTGTTGAAGCGGATTGCCCTATCGACCAAGGAATCGTACGGCTTAGACACGAGCAACGTCGTGACGGAGGCGGTACCCCTGGTGTTGAGCCCAATTAAGCGCCTGGATTTAGAGCGCTTGCCCTCCGAGCTCAGCCACCCCCTCTCCCCACCCCTTTAGTCCTGGCTCTTGTTGAATCGTCAAAAGCGTCTACGAGCCAATCGGCTTTAGAGAAAACTAAGCGAATAGCCCCAACAAGTGGTTAAACGGCTACCCCCATCCCCATGTGTATGAACAAGATGCGCTACTTACTGGCTGTCTGGCTGTTGACCACCTCTTGCGCTAGTCTGCGCCAGCGAGATGATACGACCCAGCTCAATCAAGTCTTTCAGATTCCCCGCCATCAGCAACTCTATGCCTATGCGAAAAAAGGAGGGGTCAAAACCAAAACGCTCCTGCATCCGGCGAAAGCGGCCCTCTACCAAAAGCATGACACCCTTTACGTAGAGTTTCTCGCCGAGACACTACGACCCACCGACGCGGATCCCACCTCGCTTGATCAGTCCGATTCACTGGCCATTTTCTTTTTGCATTATAACCCGACCCTGAAGAAAATTGAAGAGAAAAGCCCTTGGTTTCGGTATCAAACGACAGGGCTCGACGTGGATCTATTCACTCTGCCCTTCAAGTACCGCTTTAAAACGGCCGATCAACCCGGTCAATTAGAGGATAAACTAAACGTGGGTATTCACATCGGGGGACGCTACGATTTAGGGCGGTATCGCACCGTCTATTTTCGCCGCAACCATCGCTCTGAGATATCGACCTTCAGCCTGGGACTGGGCGGTTTTTTCTGCGTGGGTCCGGCTAAAGTGGACCCCTTCAGTACCTTAGGCCGACTACAAGACGAGTACTATGGGTTGGGTCTCAATTACGGGGTGGCCACGACCCTAAGTATAGGCAACTTCTCGGCCGGCTTGGCACTGGGTCTTGAACAACTAGCGGACCGGAACCGGAATCTGTGGATCTACCAACATAAACCCTGGTTAGGCGTGACATTCGGCATAAATCTGAATTAGTAAAAGCCAATGGATGGCTGGCTCAGCGTTTGTAAGCTCAAAATAATAAGCTGTTCTTTAATCAGCGTCGACTTGGATCAAGCTATAATGAATTCCGGTAGGAGCTTCTGTTAGATGGCCTTGAACGAACGTTTGTCATTTGTAACGATACTCAAGCATGGCCAAACCCGTCTATGCTTGGGCCGCCAAGCGCGCTTTGGGGAGGACCAATTCCATTTGGATACTATCAGGCTATCTCCCGATAGCAGAAGCAGGATCTAAGTTGACCAACTAGATTAGGCTGCCTCTCTATCTATTACTCGATAACATCGGATCGGTTACTGAGCTCCCAAAAAGCGACCATCTATTTTTAGGAAAAATCTTCCTTTTTGAAAGCAGAAAGGCCTAACTGAAATCATTAGGCCTTTCGCAAGAGCAGCATGCTGATCAATTTTTAGCCACCCAATGGACGCCTCACTCGGTTGGTTTTTCTTCCGTGGTAACCGTCTTGGTGGTTTTCTCCTCCCCGTCCGGAGTGTCATTCGTTTGGGTTACGGTTGTCTTGGTTTCTTGAGTAGTCGAATCCTGATCGATCGACTTGGTTTGTTCTGTATCGGGCATACGAGGCTTGTTTTAGATTGAGCTTTTAGAACTCTCTAACGAATCGTTTGTTCCCCAGACAGTGGTTTTTGTCTTCAATTGTAACTGCCACGAATCATGAACGCTCGTTCGTGATTCGTGGCAGTAATATAGAAAACTACTCCGTCATTGACTCGGTGTAGGAATACCAATCGGCATAAGTTACTTGATTTGCGGAAACCATAACCCTAAGGTGGCCCCAAAAATACCGATAGTCGTCAGCAGAGTAACCAGAAAAATGGTCGCCGATACAAGGTAATTGAGTGTCTTGTTTAACGTTTGGCAGGCGTATAAGTATAATTCGAGCAGGACCACAGAAAGTGGTATCGCATAGGTGAATACAGCCAAAAAAGTCAGAAAAGGTCCCGTGAAGCTCTGTGGATCAAAACCGACGGGTCCCCCGTTGATGACCAGCCAACTCATCAGACCTACTCGAAAAAACCAACCCCCATTAGTCACCATGAACAGCCGCAACGCCCAGATTCGATGTTGATTGAATTGCCGGGCCTTGGCGTAACGGATGGATTGGTAGGCAAACCCCATAATATAAACCGCCTGAAGGCTAATGCTGTAGTGCTGGATCGTATCCCCAACGCTTCCCCGAGTCCAGACCATCACCAAGCCTGCTATACTGACGACAATCGCCGTAACGAGGTACAGTTGCCCTAAACGGCGATGAAAAACAGGGGCCTGATGGCGCACCCAGGGTAAAAGCTGGATCGGGCCACCAATGACCAGGATGGAGGCCAATAACACATGAATGCCCACAATCAGGTTCCCCACCCAGTCACCGGCCACATAGCCGTGGGGTAGGACCCGATTCCAGCGCTCAAAGTCACTGGTGAGTGTTGTTTTGCCATAGAACAGCAGAATGTAAAAACCAAAGAGCCACTGACCAACGCTCGCCACGATCAGCCAGCAGCTCGCGGCAATTCTCAGCATTCGGTGGGAAAAGGTGGACTTTATTGGCTGAAGTGGTTGAATAGCCCTTGTCATACTTGGCGTTGATTAAGTTTGAGCCAAACTTAATGGAGCTTTCGACGGGCTAGGCTAGACAAATGTCCAATTGGGATCAGCGGTCCAATAGCAATATAAGTGTCAGGATCCGAACTGGTGGCGGAGCCGACTCAGATGCCGCTGGGTAATCCCTAAATAGGAGGCAATATGCCGTAAAGGCACATGCTGAAGGAGGGTTGGCTTTTCTTGAATAAAGTTCTGATAGCGCTCTTCAGCGGTAAGATTACTGAGCTGATCAATTCGTCTTTTGTCCTGCTGAAGGTGTTGTTGCAGAATTTGGATCGTGTAATCCTTCTGGGTAGTACTGGTTTGCCCCCCAATCTCTACATTGCGGCGGCTGGTGCGCAATAGTTCACAGTCGGTCAAGCATTGTAAATTCTCATTAGAGATCGTCTGGTTCATGAAGTGAAAATAGGACGTAAAGAAGCGGGGCCCATCATTCAGGTCAGTTGTTACCTCCTGGTTGTTTTGGTCAAGGTAGTAATTTCTCATATAGCCAGAAACAATGAAGTTATGATAGTGAGGGACCTGACCAGCAGCCTCAAGAATGGTATTTTTAGGCACAAAAACGGGCTCGAACAATTGTTGGATCAGCCTTTTATCGGCTGGTGGCAAGTCTAAGATCTGACCAACGTATTGGAAAAGAGCCGTATAGTAATGGTTCATAGCCAGCAATATACGTAACAAGCTAATCTGTTGATTACTTTTGCAAACACGCTTTGTCACCAGACAAATGTTGGTTTGTATAGTAACAAAACCGACGAAAATCTTCGCATATTACACTCGCTCTATCTCTATTAAAGAATTATCCATTGTCACTATAAAGCTAAAATATTGATTGTCAGCAATTTATTTATTAGTTGATTGTAACTAGTATAAAATGTATATTTTAATTATATTATACCTTTATCGGGAATTTGTGTTTGTAATTTTGTGATGAGTTTGAGTTGTCTCTATTTCTCAACAATCGAACTTTTTATATGATGTATTATAGAAGAAAAGTTCTGCTGTCAATTTTTGAAGCATTCGGTGGTGAGTTAGGTAAAATTGATTTACAAAAACTCCTGTTAATATATACACGCTACCAAGCAAAGCCATCATTTGACTTTTTACCTCATCTCTATGGATGCTACTCTTTCCAAGCAGGCTTTGACTTGCGGGCTTTAAAGACATACGGATACATAAAAGAGCACGATAAAAAGTGGAGTCTCATTAAAAAGGACGCTTATGCTCCTCTTTTAAAAAAGGATGACCAAGATCACCTTAAGTTTTTGTATAGGAAGTATGCTTCATATAACACAAGTGATCTGATAAAAGCTACATACATCCAAGAGCCTTATTACGCAATTAGGAGTGAGATTGCAGAAACGGTACTCAGCTCAGTCGAACTTGAGCGAGTAAAGAGATACATTCCTAATAAATCTGGCACTCGCTTATTCACTATTGGCTATGAGGGAATATCTATAGAAACTTACTTTAACAAGCTGATTACTAATAATATAAAAGTTTTATGTGATGTAAGACGAAATCCATTAAGCCAGAAGGTTGGCTTTTCTAAGTCGGAGCTAAAATATATATGCGATGCTGTCGGCATTACTTATGTTCATATTCCACAACTGGGTATAGCTAGTGAGAAAAGGCAAAATCTGGAAACACAGAAGGACTACAACCTACTGTTCGAAGACTATGAAAAAAATCAATTAATACACCAAGGTGAACATTTGGGGCAAATACTAAATATATTACAAAAAAGAGAAAGAGTTGCATTAACTTGCTTCGAAGCTTCGTATCTCCAGTGTCACCGTGGTCGCATTGCCAATGCTGTTACTAAGTTACCTGATTGGGATTACGAGCTGATCCATATCTAAAATTTTGAAAATGGCCCTCACCAAAGTTCTAATCACAGTAAAAACCTATCCCACGATTTCAACAAAGTATGATGAGCTAGTTTGTACAGCAGGATTCTTAGAAGATGGAAGTTGGATACGGATCTATCCTATTCAATTTCGGAGTCTAGATTATTCCCAGCAATACAAAAAGTATGATTGGATAGAAATTGACCTTATAAAAAATACCTCTGACTTTCGGCCAGAAAGTTACCGACCTGTCAACATTGATGTTAATGCAACGAATGTAGGACATGTAGATACTAAAGACAACTGGCGCGAAAGGAAGGAAATCACCTTAAAGAATGTGTATACGAATTTAGGTAAGCTAATTGCTGACGCAAAAGACAAAGAAAAGTACGTCTCATTAGCTGTCTTCAAGCCTACCAGAGTCAAAGATTTTAAAATAGAAGCTGTAGGAAGGGAATGGGATCGGACTAAGCTAGAGGAAATGCAGCAACTTAACCTGTTTGTTGAACGTAAGTCTCGGAAAGAATATGTGAGAAAATTACCATATAAATTCAGCTACGTATTTGAAGATGATGAAGGCCGGGAAAGCACACTTATGATTGAAGATTGGGAGATCGGAGCATTATTCTGGAAATATGAAGATGAGGCTGAAGCTTGCCAAAAGGTCAAGCAGAAATATTATGATGATTTGGCCATGACAAAAGACATTCACTTTTTCTTAGGAACCACAAAAGCTCACCATCTTCGTTCAAAGAACCCTTTTATTATTATTGGAACGTTTCACCCTACACTTCCTAAGATTCCTGACAAACCAGCCCAACTTGGCTTATTTGATTAAGAATAAAATTTATTCTAGTCAGCATTTACCATAAACAGCCCGGAAAGGAAGTTTAGAATTTCCTTTCCGGGCTGTTTATGCAATAGACCTTAGTGACATAATACTTTTTGCTAAGTCATAATATTATTTGGTAAATTCCTCTTGCACAATAACTTTGCTTGTTTAACATGCTATGTCACATAAGCTATTTATCATGCAGCCAACGACCACATCATTGATTAATGTTTCTCTTACCGATTTTGTTGATTTCGTTATTTGTTCTGGAGGAAAACGTCTGACTAAAGTCAAAGAAATTAAAGCGCGTGGGGAATACGAACCACAGGGTGACTTTTACCGTGGTTTACGAAAGGGGATTCAAGATATTCACCAAGGTGGGTACAGTAAGATGAGCCTAGACCTGTTATCAATGCCATCTAACGAGAATAAGGCAGCAATGTATAGTCTGATGGTTGAGGGATATAAAAAGTTCTGGGGGACGAAGCAAGTAGAATGGCAAGACCCAATTCGTAAAAACTGGTATTACCGTGAATTGGCCGTCAGACTAAATCCTGAGTTGTATTTATTAATTGATCGAATGCCGCATGTCATTAAACTTCACTTCCGTAAAGATGAGCGGCTAACCAAAGATAAAGTCTGTGCTATTGTAAACCTGATGGAGGAGGAGTTGACGCCCCATCTACCAGATGATGTAATATTTGGGGTGCTAGATGTAGCTAAAGGCTTGTTGTGCCGGAAAGACTCAAGACGTAGTAACTTGAATCTTCTTATACGGTCAGAAGCGGATGCTTTTATTTCCCTGTGGAATCTTATATAATTTTTTTGATTGGCGATACTTTAAAGACCATCAATTGAATTTATGTATTAAAACTGACTCATAATCCGAAATCGCTGTTTTACAATTTCCAGAGTCGATGCCTGTTTACTAGAGTGTTAGTTAATGAATTTCTTTTTTGATAAAAAAACTACCACTTCTGATTGATTAGGAACGCGGGTCTGTCAGACAAAATCTCTACCTGATTAAAGACATAAAATACTGTTCATTAATGATCTCTAGATCCTGCCCGGCTTTGATCATCTTTTCTGCTTTTTGAAGTTTGCTGGATTTGAAGCCAGCCCCAAACTTCTCGAAATCTTGATTGCCAATAACCAGGTAGTTCGTTTTGCCCGTTACGCCATCCAAAGGAATGCCGCCAATATTAGTTACTAACTGTTGAGCAGCCTGACGGGTATAGCTTTCTAGTGTTCCTGTGAAAGCAACATACTTTTCGAACAGGATATGTTCAGGATCAATATCGGTCGTTTGTGCCGTGAGTGATGACGCTTTGACTTTGTGCCAATTACCCTTGGCATGGCGTCCAAATTGATCATAGGTTCTTAGGGGTAATTGCAGTTGTTCACAGAGCGATTCAACACTATTTACTTGGCCATGAGCCAGCATCAATAGCAACAGCTGGGCACATACCTTGGCATCATCTAATGCATGGTGATGTTTTAGGATGAGGTTATGTTTGAGAGCCAGCCAGCTTAAACTGTACAAGAGTTCTTCTTTCCAAATCGCTTTGGCCAGCCGGACGGTGCAATGAAGCTGTAGATCCGGAAGGCCTGTTTCGTAATGTGTGAGAATGTGCTTTAATACACTTAAGTCAAAACTGGCATTGTGAGCAACAACAATTTGATTTTGAAGGTAGGGGTTGACTTCGGGCCAAATTTCTTTAAAGGTAGGTTTGTCGGCTAGGTCCTTGAGCGAAAAGCCGTGAATAGCTTGTTGGATAGGACCCACCTCAAATGGTTCAGGGCGAATAATCCAATACTTGGTATCGGTGATTTGACCGTTTCTAACAACGGCAAGACCCAGCGAACAAGCGCTCATTCGCTTATCGTTGGCGGTTTCAAAGTCAATGGCAACAAAGTTCATTTGCTTTATGAAGCGGTGTAAGACTACTCTAAAAGCTTGCGACTAATACAATCTAATCAGTATAGATTTCGTATTGCACTAATTCGAAAAATTAAAACAGTCTTTTGCAGGGCTAATGTCTGATTAATAAATCTACTCAAAAGCGTAACCGAATAAACCTGTAATATTTGAAGAATAAGTCAAATCTGCATCGCCTTCTACATATGATTTTGATGCAAGTGTATCAGTACCGATCAGAACGGCATTATCGAAAAAAACGCTTACAAGTGCATTTGTTTAACTTGCTGAATAATAAAAAGGCCCCAGTAAGGGGCTTTACATTTTTGATTTTACAATAGCCAATGCTTCGTGTGCTGTCTCAGCTAAATATTCTGGTTTGGCATCGATCACTAACTGCCTTTCCGCTGAACCCCATAAACAACCAATGGTTTCAACATTAGCGGCTTTCGACGCCTTTATGTCAATCGCTCGATCACCCAATGAGAGAATATTTGCCGGATTGTCTCCTAACAGTTGGATGGCTTTTAAAAATCCCTCTGGATCGGGTTTTATCCGCTTCACATCATGGTAACAGATCATGTGGTCATGTGGTATTGACCAATGTGTGAGGACCTTCCCGCAATAGATCGATGGACTGGTCGTGACAATACAGACTTTTATTTTCTTATCCTTAATGTATTGGAAAATCTCAGCTATTCCGTCATAGATAATAAAACTGGGTATTAGACCATATGCAGTTTGCCATCCGCCTGGCTTTCTATGGTTTTGTGCACTACTGGTATCAATTAAGGTTTGGTCAAGGTCTAGGATTAAGCTTGGCATTCGTTAAGGGTTGGTGGAGAACATTTCTAACTGATTATTTTTTTCTTTCTGTGTGGATGGACCTTTTTTAGCCCCATGCACTTTAGATGATTTCTCTTTAGTTGTTGATTGCACGGATGTAAATTGTGGTTTCTTTCTTCCGGTTGACAACTTTTTTGAGTTCGTAATTACGACAGGTACTTGATCGACTTTTTCTTCTATTTTTTTGCCTCTGGGTTTCGTTGGCTTTTTCGCTTTTGTTTCGGGATTTTTCACAACAGTAAATACATTTCCATTCACCTCAATTTTTCGATCAGGTGTTTCAATTTTAGGCTCTTGTATCAATGGCGAAACCGGCTTTTCGACCACATATCCAGATTGCTCAATGAGTTGGTTTTTTAAATCCTCAATACAGGCACCATTTGATAGGGGAATAGCTGTTTTATTCTTGATCAAATACTGATTACCCTGTGTTTTTGGGTGATACAAGTATTTGGGATCATGATCGAAAGCTGCAACAATTCTCTTCGCATTGCCAGCGAATTTAACTGTGTGCATAGTGCCGCCTTTAATATCGGTTTCAACGACGATCACAGCTTGAGACAATCCGGCTTGGATGCGATCACGCTCGACGAAAAAGCTAGGTTGACCCTTTTGACCAATCATGTATTCAGACAGCAATACACCACCATTATCCAATATACGTGCAGCTAAAGGCTTGTTCGCAGCTGGGTAAATCGTATCTAATCCATGCGCTAAAACAGCTGTAGTATATCCACCAGCGTTCAAGCAACCGGTGTGGCCAGCCGTATCACAACCAATTGCCAAACCGCTAACAACGTTGAAGCCAGCTCCGCCAAACACTTCGCCAAGTCGAACACCAACTTTTTGGCCGTGATCCGATGGCGCTCTGGTGCCAATGACC
The DNA here is from genome assembly GCF_010747415.1 of Spirosoma agri. Classification (NCBI taxonomy): domain Bacteria; kingdom Pseudomonadati; phylum Bacteroidota; class Cytophagia; order Cytophagales; family Cytophagaceae; genus Spirosoma; species Spirosoma agri. The sequence goes on from NZ_JAAGNZ010000011.1 coordinate 42,297, forward strand.
GCAACCGATGGCAATTCATTTAGCCTTGTATAGTCACCCTTGGCATGGATCAACAGGGGGACATCTTCAACATCTCTTAATAGCTTTGGGTATTCCTTATCGAAATAACCAATTACTTTAATGCCACCCATTTCCGACCGATCAAGAATTTTTTCAGCTGCCTCAAAAGCCGCTATAAAACCAGTCTTTGAGGTGTTATTTCGCAGAATTATCGGATGATCGCTTAGAGCGTCAATTAAATCATCGTCAGTGCTTATTTTATGCTTAAGATTAGTTAAAATCTTAAACGCTGTTTTTCTTCCTATGCCTGGCAAGGTTAGCACTTTCAGAATAATGCTTGCGCTTGGGTTCATAAGTTATTCGTTTTGAGCTGTTTGTCCGAGTGCGTATGCAATAACCAGCTTTGGGTTATGCTGCTGTAGAAGCTGCTGGCAGGCGAGCAGCGATGAATGTGTTGTCGTAACGTCATCTAGCAATAAAACCTCTCTGCCAGTAATCAAGTTCAGATTCTCGACCCGAATTGAATTTAAATGGATCGGTATACTTCTTGCACCTCCAGTTGCAGCTTTTGGCACAAAAGTGTGTCTAATCAAACATTCCGTTCCGTCTACACGATTAGTGCCATCACACAATATCTTGACCAAAGTTTTCATGCCAGATGTTGTATTTGCTGGGTTGTGAGAAGGAACAGTCACAATGGTGAAATCATTATTTGAAAATATCTGATTTAATTCGTTGGCGAAATAGGCGGGCCCTGCTGGCCTTTGTTTCTTGATGTCCATAATTCTATCACAGAAACTATCCCAATTTGGATTTTGGCCGTCGCGCCAAGGATGATAGATGCCAAATGTGTTTATAAAGGTGGGATCATCAGGTAAATTAGAATAAATCATTGTAGTGAGGATCAGGAATAGTTGAAGCCCCAAATTACAAATAATACTCAGAATAATTATGTTACATTATTATGCTATAACTAATAGTCACCAGCTCTTACAAATATCCAATCAAGGATTTGTTCTCCGTACAAAGCGGCAAAGCGACCCATTATTCTTAGATGTAGAAATGGATGGCTTATCAGAATTCCAATAGCCAGGAGTCATACCCGGGCGACCTGAAGGTGTTTGATTTATAAGTAATGGATCATTTATTGCTACACATTCGAGCGTTTTTTACAAGCGGTAACCCGTGTCCAATCAATGCTGAACGGAATCATTCAACAGGCTTTCTCTTTTCGAAGCAACGTACAGCAATTAAACTTTTTAAATATGATCTATGGAAAGTCTCAAATATCGATATTGATATGTTCACATTAAATGACGTAATTTAATTGATTAATCTTAAAAAAGTACAATTCTTAGCTTGTTTATATAAATGTGACTTATATTGTACTTCCCTAACAATATGTACCCAACTAGCGTAAAAGTTTCCTATCCTTGAGAGATAATATACATCGGTACGAACACCTAGTAAAATTGTGCTTTGCGTATATTTGATTTACTTAAATCAGCTTAATACGTTTCTATTCCATTAACCACAATGATTCACGAGTTTACCAAGATTAAATCAGTAGGGAAGTTTAGGGCATTCGATAAAAAAGGTGATCTGACTTTCAGAGACTTAACTCTTATCTATGCAGAGAACGGCAGGGGAAAAACTACTTTAACAAACATACTTAGATCGCTATCAAACAGCGACGGTAATCTAATTCACAGTAGAAAATCGACAAACAGCACAGAGGAAACTAATGTAGAACTCACGTTCTGGGATCACGATGCAGTCAAGAAACTAGCAGCTTTCGGTCGTAAAGGCTGGAATACACAACTCAGCAGTATAGAGATTTTCGATTGCTTCTTCATCGATGAAAATATATACTCAGGATTTGACTTTAACAACGACCACAAGACAGGGCTATATAAGTTTATACTTGGCTCAGAGGGAGTCAAGATAGGTGAATTGATTATAAAAAATAAGGACGAAAAATCTAAAAAGAGACAACATCAGGAAAGAGCAAAGAGCACCATTATTGAACTTTGTGATAATCATCAATTCGAAACTCCTTATAATTCATTATGGTTTTCTAAAATAAAAGAGACAGAACTTGATCATATTGACGATAAAATAAACAAAGCTATTGAGGATTTAGCACAATCTTTAGAAGGAGAAAAAATAACTAAAAAAGGTAATTTATTAAAGGACGAAAAGTGGTCTTTAAATATAGACTTTAATAGTTTAGTTGATGAATTACAGGTTTCTTTATCTTCGATTCAAAATCTTACTTTAGAAGAATTGTTTAAAGAGCATATTGCTGAGCTAACAAATTCAGGTATTGATAATGCTGAAAGCTGGGCAAAGAATGGACTTTCATATGTATTTTATCATGAAGCTCATAAGGAGAGTCATAAGGAAACAAATTGTCCTTTTTGCAGAAAGCCTATAAGTAATGAACAAGATATAATAACGGCATATACGCAAAAATTCAACTCTCATTATCAAATTCATGTAAAAAAACTGCAAAATTTTTTACATGAATTTGATGAAATCAATATTGACTTGGAGTATACAAAACGAAAAGTTAGAGAAGATAAATTTCAAGAAGATTTAAAATACTGGGAAACTTATTTACAAAGTAATGAACAGATCATTTATCCTAATATCAATGGTGATTTATGTGTTACTTATGTGAGCGCAATAAAAGTTTCACTAGAGTCTAAAATTGCTTCACCAGCTAATATTATTTCAAAAGAATGTGTAGATAATTTTACTAATTATTTAAATACATTTAATAGAGATATTGATATCTATAGTAGCAAGGTAGATACGTATAATAGTAAGATCATATCATTTAAGGCGTCTTTAAAGTCTCCTCAAGAGGCCAAATCTAATTTGCTCAAACTGAAACTTATTAAGCGTCGTTATGATACAGACGTTATTGAATGTTTACAAGATTTGTTCAATTTGAAAAAGGAATTGACTGATTTAGAGGAAGATTATAAAAAGTTGATGGTAGATCAAGAGAAAGAGGCAGAAGACTTTATTGTTCAGTATGGTACTTCAGTGAATGAGTACCTTAAATCAATCTTTAAAACTCCTTATACACTCGAAAAAATAGCTCGTCAAGCACCCACCGGAAGGTCTGTAGTAGCTAAAGTAGATTACTCTCTATACTTTGATAATCATGAGATTTCTTCTAAACCTGATGCATCACTTAATACAAAATACTGCCTTAGCGAAGGAGATAAAAGTACAATCGCACTAGCATTTTTCTTAGCTA
>NZ_JAAGNZ010000012.1 GCF_010747415.1 Spirosoma agri
TACGATGGCGTTGACGGCCTTCTCGGGGGCCCGGTAGCGCACGCTCAACGTGTACACCCCAGCCGTCGCGATGGTCAGGCTCTGGGAGCGGATTTCGTACTGGTTCCCCGAACAAACTGCCGAAAAGGAACTGCATCCATTAACAAGGTCAGCCTGGGTTATGGAACTGTCGGCTCCCGATCGGACTGACTTTATTCGCAGCAGCTGGTCTGTAACGGTAAGCTTGACCTGCTCATCCGCAACAACTGATTGTTTGTTACTGCGCATAACAAACCGGATCAGATCATTGCTGGTACGGGGATCAGCCCGCTGAGAACGTAAATTAATCGGTAACGGGCTAGATATAGCGCTTGTTTGCCACTGTCTTGGAGGCTTTTTGACAATCGGCGAACCTTGAGACGAAAGAGAAATTAGCAGAAGCAATAAAAAATAGCTTATAGCACATTTAGTAATACATTTCTTCAAAATGTAAAATAATACTATCATAATATTCTGGATAAAGTTACTTAATCTAGTGTTATCACTGATTATGAATACACAGATAGCAAATTTTATGCCGCTAATTACCTAAAACCTTCATTGTATAATTATTTGTTACCTATAATAAAAAGTTATAAATATACTTAAACGGGAATTGGGTTAGTTCTAAGCTTGCTTTATCGACTGCTTTGTAGAGGTAGTTTAAAAGCCAATATGCTTCGTGGTCACTTATGAGTCGGTCAAACGCCCTGTGAAAAAAGGAACAGGGGTTTACATACCATTCGTCAGGCTAAATCATTGATTTGCCGGAGATGCTTACAGAAAAGAAGCCAGAAGCTACTGCTGTTTTTTGGGGGAATTGAAGCAGGGGATGCCCATGATTGTGTAGCCGTTCGATGAGGTCGCAAGCTCATTGAGACGCACGAGCCTACAAGCTACGGTCACTGTGTAGCCAGACTCACTGATAGATTCGCTTAATTGAACCACGAACGGGCACTACTCGCCGGGGTTGCGAGTGCCGAAATACTGCATGGTTAGTTTCTCGCCGGGGGCAACGTAGGTCGGGGTAGCTTCATGAGCCAGCTCAAACTGCTGAATGATACCCGTCCACTTCGGCTGATTGGCAAAGCTGAATTTGTACGTATGGAACTGCCCGTCATTGATCGCCATAAATTGAAGAGACTGCTCCGTCCGGTTACGAACTCCTTTGGGAAACCGAGCCTTGTTCTGAGTCGGGTAGGCGTTATCGACACCCTCCGGAGCCTGTCCATTGATGAGCCAGGTTAATCGCAACGGTGCCTGAGCGCCTGTTCCCGGCGGGCCAGCGTAAGCCATTCGCAGATAGACCGTGTTGAAGTCGGCGGCTTTCCAGCTTCCGTGAGGTGAAATGAGCTTGGCGTTATAGGCGTTTAAAAGTCCATTCTGCTCTTTTCCCGTTAAGGTTGCCTCCCAGTTGTTGCCGGTAAAGGGCTCTTTCTGGTCATAACCACCATCAAAAATGGCCCAGCCGTTGCGCCCATTGAACCGGTTGAAGAAAAAGTCGGGCTGAGCAAACCGCTCCTGGGCATAGGCATACGCACGGATTTCCGACTCGGTACCGATAACGTAAGTGTACTCCTTATACCATGTATTATCGCTGTCCAGATGGACCATCGGTAAATTGGCAATGTACGTAATCGTGTTTCCGCCTTCCCAGCTTTCATTGGCCGCCAGGTTGGATACGTTGTAGTTGGCCCAAAAATAACCCGGTGTGTACAGCCCAATAAGTCGATCAGGCCCAATTTCGACTGCCTGCCAGGGTTCAGTCAATCCGAATGGCGTTAGCTGATGCGTGATATACTCCCCGTTCACTTTCCCCTCAATGCCATCAGTAACCGTGGCTACATCGTTGGTGAAGGGCTTATCCCCATTATAAAAATGAACCTTGCGGGCACCGTTGACCATCATGAACGGCCACTCCTGCGACTCGGGCTCGTAAAATGTTTTGTCGGCTCGCTGGTGCGTCAGCCGAACCTTGACATGGATTTTATTGCCATCCAGCCGGACCCACTGCTCGTAGAAGAATGGCAATTTACGGGCATCGCTGTGTGCCCAGGACAAACACTGCGCTTTGGTGTAGATCCAGCCGTTGATAAACCCATGAAACAGAATGGGAGATGAGTGGCCTGCGTAATCCCCCGCCTGAAGAGGATTGTAGCCTATGCCGCTCCATTTGGGCGAGTCGCTGGAAAAGCTGCGGGGTCCGCCATACGAACCCATACCCGACTCACGGCCCAGATCGAAGAAGTTGATGAGTGGCTGTTTAGTCACCTTATCATAGATCTGGATAGCCGCTCCGTAGTTTTTACGCACCTCAAGTTGGAGCTGATCCGATTCTTGACTGGACGTAGGACCGACATCCCGATCGCCAATCAGGGTTCCGTTATAATTCGGCCAGGCCGATTCGGCACCGGGCACTTCGTAGACAAACCCAGTCGTAATGGGGGGCAATGCTGGCGCGGGCCTAACAAAAGCGGTCGGCGTTGTCAGCGGGGCTTCGGGGTCCGGCAGGTTGATGGAGCACCCGATCAGGTTACCAAGCAGCAGATAACCCAGTAAGACCGTGTGCAATCCCAGTATAGCAACTTTCATGAAAAGACGGTTTGAATCCTGGAGCAAAAATACGTTTTACCGTTCAGGGAGTAGTTGTCACGCTGAGTAGCCGCATGATCGATCCTTTTTCAAAGTTGTTTTGCGGATTGAGCAAGCAAATCTGGTTCACAATGCCATCCCATCCATTTCGACCAGTCAGCGTCAGTTCATACGTCCGAACCTGTCCATCGCCGACGATCGGAAAGTCCAGTGACCGTTCGGGAACGTCGTAAAAATCAATGTCGTCCGGTTTGCGCCAGACCAGTCTGGCTTGAGTGGCCTTGGTTTGAAAAGCGGCCTTAACATAAATTTTGGGGAGATCAGTAGCCCGCCAGAAAACCAAAGGACTACAGACGCGAAAATTAGCTTTACTGCTATCTGCCCGTTGCCAGTAGACCGTCAATTCGTTCTGAACTGGCCAGCCTTTATCGCGAGCATTGTAATAATACCAGCCCTGACGATCCTGCGTAAACCGGTAGTTAGGAGCCGTCGATGGACGCGGCTGGCTATAAGCAAACTGCCTGATGTCGGCCAACGATCCAACAACCAGTGAGTATTCGTACTCGTACTGACCGTTATGATCGATTAATAGAAACGAGTTACTGTTCATGTAATTACTTTCTATCGCGTACTCACCGCCTACCCGCGTGGCATTGGGATAGCCATTCGTTTGAAACCGAAAATCGTTCGGTTTATGAAGGCCAAGACCCCGTCCCTGCCGATCAAGTATGGCGACCCAGTTTTCAGTCCCGTATCGAAAGGTGGCATCCACGTTTGTATTTTCGGCAACGGCTCCGTTGGTGAAGGGTTCTGAGCCCGTGTAGGAGACTAAGCGATACCAGGGAGCATTCACGTTTATACAGGGCGTCTCCTGGGTTCGGGCTTCATACTGGGTTGTGTCCCTTCGATTGACGGTTGTCCGGCTTCGTACATGAATTGCGTTTCCCCTCAGCTCCATCCAATGCTCCATCACACAATCGGCCGGTTCGTCGAAAAGCGGCCACACCAGCGGTATACTTTTCACGTATAGCATGGTTGACGTTTGCTGGTAACTGACGATAAGGGCAGGGTGGTTGTAATAGTCACCCGTTTGTACCGGATTCCATCCCAGATTGCGCCATACGTAGATTGGGTCTTTCCCGTTCACCGAATACGGGTAGGGTCCTCCGTAGAGCGACGTCTGTAGCTGTCTACCCAAATCGTAATTGTTGATCATATTCTCCGAACTACCGGCTTCGGAGAGGTACGTAATGGCCCCACCCATGTTAAGATCGATACCCAGCTTAACCTTGTCATTCGAGATAAAGAGCCGTTTGGCCGGCGAAAGGGGAAGCTGGGCCGGCGGCCGATTTGGGTCGTTTGGATCTGAAGTAGGCGTGTAAGGAGCCGTTGACGGGTAGTCTTTCGTGCAGTTGAACCCAACGAGGCCAAGTAATGCACACAGGCAATAACGGTATACCAGGTTTCGAACCATATCGATGAAGAGCTAATCAAAACAACGAACGGCCTGGCAGTTCGATCTTACGGGTTGTTTACTGTCTAGCGAACAAGAAGTCAGTGTCATCCTACTGATCGACAACGACTCAATCAATAGAACTATAATTGTGTGCCCAGTTTTATCGATTGAGTCGTAGGAGCTATGTGCCAGTCTCCTTTCTCTGACCAGGCTAAACTGATCTGATAAGAATCCAGAGGCACCTGATCGTCAAAAACCCAAACCATTGCAGCACCCCAATCAGCTTTTCCTGTCATCAAGTAGGGGGCTAACTTGGTATAACTCTGGTTAACAGGCCATATGAATCGATGCCTAGCCGATCGAGCGACTAAATATACTTCTTTATCGGAAAAGGCGGCTGATTTGAGCAGTCCAGTCTCAATTGTCAAGTAGCGAATCTGCCGGTCGCCCAACAGAAAGCTACTGTCTTTGGCGACGACGTTGGAAAGGGACGTAGACACAGCTTTAGTATCCAACGCGAACGTACTGAGCGGCTGCGGTAATTTATAGACTCCCTTCTGCTGAGCAACGGCTAAAATATCACTATAAAAATGATCAAGCTGGCGGGTATTAGCCGGTAATGAAACCAGAATTTTATCATCCTGCCAGTTCGTGATGTCACTCAGGTGCAACTGCCTGGTATACGTGACTTCACCGAGCCCAAACCCATACGAAAATCCGTTGATCAGCAAACCGATCAACAGGGCAACACGCCCGACCAGGGGACGGTAGGACGGTTTGAACCAGAGAAGAATGAGCAGGTAGCCAACGGCAAAAGCGATCGTAGCAAACCAGATGAACCGGGGTAACAACAAACTATTGTACCAGCCAAGGCTCCGGGCGAATGAAATACTGAACAGTGTAAGTACCGTGTATAAAAAGCAGGCCGTCAGGACCAGGAAAGACGTATTTGCCGCTAAAGAACGATCGAAAAAACGGTGAACCTGAGCGGGTAAATAAGACAGCCTTTTGGCCCTGTCCAGTAGTTGATAGACACCGGTAATGACTACGAGACCAGAAAGAGCCGTGATGGCAAACCCAATAGCCGACAGGACAGCTAATGATCGGGTGAACACCAACCCGATCGAGCCAACCATCAGAAAAAAGCCCACCAGCACTCGGACGGGGTGAGTCAGGTTCGTCCCTATGGCAGGCGAATGACTCTGGTGATGGATGTACAGATACAGCCCCAGGCATACCGCCATGAATCCCAACCAAACGATCAATCGAAACCGGTTTTTCAGCGCCAGCACAACCAGAAAGCCAACCCCCAAAGTAATCAGCCCATTACCATTGGAGAATACAGCCAGAAAAGCAACGGGCAAACTCAGCAAAAAGGCCCGTTCAGACGGACGACTTATCAGGTCGAAGGCCAGAAAAGCGAAAAAGAGAGCCGGTAGGTGTTGCAGGGCGCAAATAGCCCACGTAGTCGTATTCTCGTAAGATTGTGGTTGGAAAAGGAAAAGGGTAACGGGTAACAGATACAAAGGCTGTATACCGCTTCGGCGGGCCAGTCGGACAAGTAGCCATACCGTTCCAAGAAAGGTTAAATTACCTATGAAGAACAGCGTTCTAAAGTTCAGGCTGCCTTCAATCCAATAGTCGGCCAACACGGTCAGTCGGGCAAACAGGATAACATGCTCACCGTGCGGATAAAAGAGCTGCTTCAGATAGTCGGTTAGAGTCAGGTCAGGTAGTTGCCAGTGCAGACAGTCGAGCAAAAAGGTGTAATCGTCTATGTACGGAATATTAACCGCTAACTGATAGACCAGCCATAGGTGAAGCAGGATTGGTACTAGCATTAACCCGTACCAGCTGTTTACAAGCTTGTGAAAGAATGTTGAACGGGCTGTATTGCCAAGCTTTTTGCCTTTTGGGGCAAGAACGTAGTACATATAATCGAGTAGGGCGGCAAAAGACAAGTAAACAGAATCAAGGTATATAAAATAGTAAATAACTGTCATATTTATATATAAAAATAACGGAAACTTAAACTGCCCAAGTGGCTATCTGAAGTAGTTTAATGTACCGTATGCCGGTGATCATAGCATCCGTAGCTCGATTAGCTGCGGCCCCGCGACGATGGGTTGTCGGCTACCTAACCAGGTGTCCGGAATCAACCAGTACGGGTCAAGAGGGCTGGCCCATACTGATGACAGACTCACGGCGTAGGATTAGCTATATAGCTGTCGCAGAAGAACATAAGTATGAACTTTGGCAACCTGACTTTCATGGCTGAATTGGGACTTACAGCTTCAATTTTTTATGAGGATTTATACGCTACTGATTGCCCTTCTGTTTTACGGGCCGCTACCCTTACAAGGACAACAGACGACAACGCTGATTAACGTTCCTATTACTACGGTAAACGGGTACGGACCTTTTGGTATCGCTTTCTCTCGATTCACCCCGGAGCTGAACGATGGGTCCAATTGGAGTAAGATGAACTTACCCGTGAAAGGGATTCCCAAACACTGGACAAACGTCGAAAAAGCAATGGCCAGAATTAACACCTGGCAGCTCATCTATCAGAATGTGCTAAAGGGTACCGTTCCCCGATCGTGGTATGTAAGCTACCAGCAGGATAGGAAATTAGCACTCAACGATGCCCAGTTCTCTAAGCAGCCCATCAAGTGTTATGTTTATTTGTTGAGAGGGTTTGATCAGACCAGTGGTAAATGGGTCGTTATGGTCGATACGAACAATAACCTTGATTTCAGCGATGAGACGCCCTTCGAAGCAGAAGTTATCAAGCCGGGTACCATGCCCGATAACATTACGGATGCCCGCCTGATAACCTACCAATCGTATCAGAAAGGCAAGATCGTTACTGCTCGCATACCACTAGTTGTCAAACGAATGGGCTATGATCTGTTCTTTTGTTTCCCCCAGTATGCCCGGGCCTCGCTCCGACAAGCGGATGAATCAATAGACTTACTTATCACAAGCGGTTTTGCCGGATTGAATTACGAGGAGTATACGTCGATTGCGCAACAACCCCGCTGGTTTTGGCAAACGAAGATCGCAGCCGATAACCTCACGGAACTAGGCGATATGATCACCCTGGGCGGCCGTAACTACAGGAACAGAGGAGTCAATACGTATACGAACACCCTTCAACTGGAAGCCCTCCCCACGGGCTATGTAGACTATTCACTGAGAACAGGTCGGCCGTTTCGGTCGTTCACGGCACGCGAGTTTACCACGGGCAATCCGATTTCGCTGACCGGTCTAAAGGGTAAGTATGTCTATGTTGACTTCTGGTACACCGGGTGTGCGCCGTGCGTAGCCGCTATGCCGACGTTGAAAAAGCTTTACCGGAGCGTCGATAAAAACCGGTTCGAATTTCTGGGGGTTGTAGGCGCTGATACACCCGACCGGTTACGGGCTTTTCTCAAGAAGCATAATGTGGCCTGGCCGCACGTGTTTTCTACGGGTAAGACCGGGTTGGTTGATCAATACCACATCTCGAAATATCCCACCAGCGTATTACTTGACCCAGATGGCAACGTGGTTGCTACCGACCTGAGTATGGAACAACTGGAAGCCAAACTGAACGAGCTGAGCAACTAACAAAGCTAAGGGCAGATCACCACTCGACAGACAATCTACAGGTTCAGTGTTCCGTAACTGTTCCTGTACACTTTTCCTTTCTTCGGATGCGTGAACTTCAGGGCTGACCAGATCGCGTTGATGCGTAGGTTTTTGCTTTCGACAAGTCCGTATTCATACCCTATTTCAATAACCTTTGTCAGCGTCAGGTCAGTACCCATCTGCCCCGCTTTTGGCCAGGACACCCAGAGCATCCCCGTCGGTTTTACGTGCGCTTTCAATTTCGGAAACTCCTCATGCAGTGCAGCCTGACGGGTAACGAAGAGGTGGATATACTCAAAATCGCCCTCGAGATCGCCCTCGGATTCTGCGCCAACGTCAAGCATTGGTGGCTCGATTGCGGCTATTGCATCGGCTGGGGCATTGACAAACAGCGCGCGACTGCCCGCCTTGAGGCCCATCTTTGCCGACACCGATTTATTCATTGTCATATTGAAGCAACATTATTTCCTCTACCAACACGAATAACAAGCACATCAAAACTACAGGTAAGCTCTAAAGCTAACTGTGTTCTGCTTCGTGTGGTTATCGATTTACAATGCGTTTCGGTGACGCAATCACCCCCTTAACTTGCCGGTTTTACCCCTGCCATCTACCAATAAAGCGTGGTAAATTTATACGGTTGATCGACACTATACCAGCACACACAACTGTATCAAAAACGAAAACACAATCGCTATGAAAAGGATAAAAATCACGTATTGGCTATTAACCGGTCTGTTTGCCTTCGTTATGCTTGGTTCGGCCATCCCTGATATCATGGTCGTTCCAATGGCCGTTCAGGGATTCAAGGAAATGGGCTACCCCTTGTATCTGATTCCGTTCTTGGGCTGGGCTAAGTTACTGGGCGTACTGGCAATCCTGATTCCGGGATTTTCCCGACTCAAGGAATGGGCCTATGCTGGCTTACTGTTTGATCTGCTGGGGGCTACGTATTCAGTAGCCAGTAGTGGTAAAGCCGTCAGCGACTGGTCGCCCATGCTTGTCTTCATCGCCTTAGGATTTAGTTCTTATGTCTTCTATCACAAAAAGCAGACGGCACCTTTATTAGACAATACCGATTCTCCTCAACCCGCCCACCGACTGGCCAGATCGCGCTAAAATCGCCTGTCAGACATGACATGGCCGTTTGTGGTGTTTAATCCTGTAGCTTACAATATGGCAATTGGAATTTATTAGCGTAGGCTGCCATCATCTATTTTTTTCGATTCAACCATTAGTATATCAGCTAGTTACTTTCTTAAACAAATACTGATTTGTGCAAATGTGTATTTACACAAATCAGTATTTGTTTAAATCATTGCGTACCAGATTAAGGATATAATCGCGGGCGGTTTGCTCACCAAGGATCTTTATTTTCATTGCTTTAAAAAGATCAGTAGGCATATCGACCGTAACGCGCTTCGTTTCTTCCTTCGTGGAGTGAATCTCTTTCACGGCTTTTTCGGTATGCTCCACATCTATCTCTGATTTGCGGACCTCTACTTTGGGGCTTAATCCCAACGTATTCTTGAGTCCCAGTCGTTCTTTAGCCATTGCTTTACAGTTTTTTGATAATCTGAGTTAGCTCGTTGAACACGTTCACAAGCTCCGCCTTTGCCTTTTCATCTTTATACTCGACAACACCCAGTCCTTTAATGACAGCTTCCCGGTAAGCGGTCCGGCTCTTGAGGCTGTTTGCCAACACCGGAATTTCGGTGTCCTCCAGCACCTCTTTCACTTCTTTCGCCAGATTGGTATTCGGCTGAAACTGATTCATCAGAAAGTAAGCAGGTATGTGTTTTTCTTTCTCGACTACGGCATCCCGGTAGCGATCCAGAAAATGCGTGGTTGCCCATATATCGAGGCCGCTCGGAATGATTGGAATCAGGAGCAGGTCAGCCAGCAGAATAATTTTACTGGTGATTTTATTGAGTGATGGCGTTCCATCGATGATGACAATCTCGTAATCCCTGTTGATCAGCTTGACGTTTTTGGACAATTCAATTCCGTCAGGCTGGCCGAATACCGGAATAGCCGGCGAATCGTCGGGACGAAAACCTGACCAGTGAATAGCACTTTGGTTCGTGTCAACATCGAAGATACACACCTTGTAGCCAGCATGAGCGAAGCAAACCGCCAGATTCTGGGAAATAGTCGATTTACCTACGCCACCCTTGAGACTTGTTACGGAAAGAATCATTGATCTGTTCTATAGCTTACAAAGCAAATATACACATTTGCACAAATAAACAAACGCGTATTTCAGTAAGTAAACAAATAATGTAGTACGCGTTTGTTTATTTGTGCAAATCAAGCCGTAGTAATATCAGTTCATACGAATGCTGTTCATCCGGTTGATTTGCCTTATGGATAATGGCCGACTAGCCTCGTACGGAAAGAATAAAAAAAGTGACTGGCGTAATTGAGAGCGTAAAACGTCGCGTGTCAGCCACTTGAACTGACCCGGTAAACAGTGGTCTACCTGTGTACAGAACAGAGCGCTACGACGCTGTGATTGCCAAGCTATAACTCAACCGATTATAGCCACAAAAACTATGCGCGTTGCAGACGCGTACTGGAGAGAAAAAGAAAAGATAAGTTATTAATAAACCTGTTCGAATGCCTATCAGCCCAGTTATAGTAATTAAAACCATTTTTCATTTAATAAACTGGATACTAAACGCCTACATAATTACTAATCAACAGGTTAATGCCACAAAGACACCATTCATAGTTACAATCATACAATTTGATGGTATTCGATAACCTCGTTGTACGTTAACCAGGCCCAAGTGGGCTGTTTGGCGAACATCTTGCTCTACCGTTCTGGCAAGAACTACCGATGATGCCAGGTTCAATGCTGCCCATGCGCCAGAAAAAATAGCGGGACAGTCATTCGCCGGAGCAACGACTCGGGCTATCGGACAGGACGTATTCTTCCTGCTAAACACAAAAATACTAGTCAAGCTATACTGGTTCTCAACGATGATCCGCCGACTTAGTCCAAGACACCTGTTACACCATAAGTTGAGTCTCTATGAAACAAAAAATTTACGTTCTGATCATTTTTAGCCTGGCTCTTATTACCAATGCCTACGCGCAGAAAGGGCGGTTTTCCGTTCGGTTTTCGGTCAAATCGCTGGACTGCGCTACCGGAAAAGTAATCATTCGCGTGGATGTCAAGTCCAGTTCGCCTGATAGTACGTTCCTGATGGGCGATGCCAATTATCGGTTCGATTACGATTCTCAAATCATAAGAAATCCCGAGATCGTTAGTCAGGAGAATTTTGCCAATGTGGCCCCGGCCAGCGATAGCCGCTACAATCCCCAGAACCTGAACGGAAGCACAGCAGGTCCGACGGTTGGGACGGTATCGCTAAATACAATTTATGGTGGTTCGGGTACGGGTGCGAAAACCGTTGGTACCGACTGGATTACGGTTTCCTGTATCCAGTTCGATATAATCAATACTACCCTTGTTACATCGAACTGCTTTGGTCTGCGCTGGCATACCGATACGACGTTTCCCATTACCGGTATGAACGAATATTTGGCCGATGCGTCCAATACGGCGGGCTATAGATTGGTCAACGTAACGTCCAGTAAGTACTTCGGCAATCTTCAGGTTTGTGTTCCTCAGTACTGCTCGATCAAGGCAGTCGACGATGTTAACACCACTATTGTTAACGGCCCGGTGTCAGGCAACGTGGCTACCAATGATGCGGACGGACCGCTGGTCGTAACGACGACACCCATCACCGGACCTAAAAACGGAACCATCGTGCTCAACGCCGACGGCTCATATACCTACACACCTAAGACGGGCTACACAGGCAAAGACAGCATCCGTTACCAGGTCTGCAAACAGCTTAGTCCTACCGTCTGCGATCAGGCCTGGTTACGGATCACCATCACCGGTACAGCTCCAGGATCTGGGCCCGTCAATCTATCACTGGCGAAGACAGTCAGTAATGTATCGCCGGCGCTCAACACGGTCATTTCGTATTCTGTTGTCGTCAGAAACAGCAGTACAAACACGGCTACCGGGGTTGCCGTAAAGGACACGTTACCCGCCGGGGTTGTGTTCGAGTCAGCCAGTGGTCAGGGAAGTTACAACGCGACAACGGGGTTATGGACTGTCGGTACAATTGCCGCCAACAGTACGGCTACGCTGGTGATGACGGTGAAGGTGAATGCCGAAGGGACCTGGTTCAATAAAGCGCAGGTAAGCCATGCCGATCAGACAGATGTGAACTCGACACCCGACAACAACAATATGCTTGAAGATGATATCAGCATAGCCTGTTTTGCCGTACCGATCAGCTTCTGCGATGGCGATGTCTATCAACTCAACCTGCCTTCGGGTTATGCCGGTATCCAATGGTTTAAAGACGGTCAGCTCATACCCGGAGCGACCTCGTCGACCTACAGCGTAAATGCCATTGGTAAGTACACCTTCACATCCACGACGTCAGCCTGCCCCACGCAGGGATGTTGCCCGGTCTTGTTCGTATCCGGAAACTGTTGTAAGGCAACGGCTTGTGTCCCGGTAGTAATTACCCGAACCAGCCGAGGAAGAGGCCGATAAAGCCGCCCGAATCGACCGATAACGCGTAACGTCCTCTGCCATTCAGGCGGAGGACATTTGGTTATCTGGTAATCAAGTACTCCGTCTAACCCAGTACCCGAAAATTTCACCGCATGACCCGGTATTGACCGGAAGTGACATGATCGCATTCGCAACAACGAAAATGAGTGGACGTCCTAAAGATATTATCAACATGAAGGCAGCAATAAATGGCTGGTATAAAACCAATGTAGTGTGGCTCCTGCTGTTTATAGGCGCACTAGGAAATATCGTCAACGCACAGAATGTTCCTGGCTGCGATCCGCTGGGAGTCGGTCCCACTGTGAGTTATAAGCTGACCTACGATGCGGCCAACAACCGGTATACGGCTTGGTACATTCCTTCCGATAATACGCTACACCGCCTGGTAACTGGTCAGTTCACCATCATTGCGCCCAATGGTTTTACAACCCCGGCCGCAACGGGGCGGGATGCTAATTTTCAAATCACCAACCTAAACGGTATCTGGACCGATTTTGTGACGGATAACGAATTCATCACAAATGCCGGACAAACCAGCGTACCTGCGTTGACTGGCCTGGCTGTTCACCAGGTCGGTATGGCGCCAACGGCCACGGATGTAGACCCGGATGGAACAGGCCCACTGACCAGTGATGCGCCCGTCGTAGCGGGCCAGGCAGTTCCCTTGTTTTCGTTTCCCGGTACTGGCTGCGCGTCACTGCTTCGGGTTCTAGTCAATGGCGAACCGCTTCAGAGTCAGCTGCTAGCCAAATTCGGTTTCAACCTGAATCATGATTTATCCATTCAACTTCCACGGGGTGCCTTCGTAGCGGCTTATCAACGGTATTGCAAGAATGACGCTTCGTCATCGGTTACGCTAGTCCTCCCCGATGTTCAAAATGATGCCACGACTCTATGCGCATCAACGGCGACATATACCAATAATTATTTTACGCAGGTACTCCGCAACTGGAATGCCGCTACTCTACCGGCTGGCACGTTCGAAGTAAATGCCAGCAATCGCAAATGGACCGGCTTTACCGTATCTCCTTCGAGTCTGTCAGCCAATGTGTCGATCGATCCCGTAACAGGTGCTTATACGCTCACATTCCCAACCGATGGACAGGGCACTACCACACCTGGTTCATTAACAATTTGTAACACCATCCAGGATGTTTGTCAGACAGCCAGTGATCAGGCTTGTGTTGCTCTTACATGGACTAGTTCTGGTCAGCTGGCCGTCAACAACCTCGCGCCGGTTTGTTTAAGCACTGGAACAGCTACTCTCTCATTAACAGCCACCAGTGGTTTCGCTAACTACAGTTGGAGCGGACCAGGTTTGACCAGCGCCAGCACAAACCCAGCCCTGGCTACGCTCACCAAAACCGGTAACTATTCCTACACAGTAGTAGCCAGCAATGGAACCGCCTGTTCGACGGTAGCGACAACGAGTGTTGCCGTCATTGATTGTGGCACGGATTTGAGCGTGGTCAAGACAGGCCCCTCGACAGTCAACGCTGGAGCCAGTGTGAGCTATAACCTGGTCATCACCAACAACGGGCCTAGTGCAGCCAACGGGGCTACCGTGATGGACCCCGCCACAGCCAACTTCACCGTCAGTGGAGTGAGCTGCACGGGGGCCAGCGCAGGTACGAGCTGCCCCATCAACCCAACACTGGCCGGTCTACAAAGCGGGCTCACCATCACCACGCTACCCGCAGGGGGTAGCTTGACCCTGGTCGTTAGTGGTACCGCCGGAGCCTCGGGTTCAATCGTCAACGTGGCTAGTGTAACCCCACCCACCGGCACCACCGACACTAACCCCGCCAATAACTCCGCTACGGCCATCACCACCATCACTGTTGTAACTCCTTGCCCGTCAAACTTGATTGTTCTGGGTACATCGCATTGCAACGACGGCACCTACAGCGTGAATTACATCGCGACACAAGGCACCACTCTATTGGCCAATGCTGGTAGCACGGTATCGGCAGGCGTCATCAGTGGTATTCCAGCAGGCATCGTGCTGAGTGTAACGGCAACGAATGGACTATGCACTCAGATCAGTACGGCAAACCCACCGGCCGGTTGTACACCCTGCATAGCACCGATGCTGACGCTCGGTAACCCGGCGTGTTCAGCGAATGGTGGTTTCACCGTCACCTATCTGACCAATGGCGGAGCCGTTTCCGTTAACAATGGTGGTATCATCAATACGGCAACTCATACGATCAGTGTACCGGCCGGTGTAACAGCCGTTATCGTAACCGCAACCAGTTCCCTGGCGGGCTGTGATAAGACGACCAGTTTTACCATTGCGGCTCCAACCAATTGTACGCCATCGACGGCATGCGTAACGATGGAGTTGACGGTGTTACTGGAAGGACCGTACAATTCGACGACTCATCTGATGAATACCCTTCTGAACAGTCGCGGTCTATTACCCGGTCAGTCGCCAATCGGTATGTTCGCCGTCTTGACACCAGCGGGGCAGCCCTACAACACCGCTCCCTGGAACTACACCGGGACAGAACGTATGAGCACCTATCCGGCAGATGTTGTCGACTGGGTACTGGTCTCACTTCGGACGGATTCGCTCAGTACGAACACGATCTTCCGGGTGGCAGGTCTGCTGCACAATGACGGTCGCATTACCTTCCTGAGCCCTTGTTTCTCTATTCCGGACGGCCGGTATTTCCCCGTCGTTGAACACCGTAATCATATGGGTGTGATGTCGTCGAGTCGTGTCCCGATTGTAGGGAACAAATTGGTCTTCGACTTTACGGCTCAGGATTCGTACACGGCTACCGATCCACCATCTTTTGGTGAGATCAGGATCGATAATCGGTGGATGCTCTATGGCGGAGACGGCAAGAAGGATGTCTACACGGAGAACTTCGATATCAACTTCTTCGATTCTAAATTATGGAAAGACGAGAGCGGTGTTTTTGATCAATACCGAACAGGCGACTTCAACATGGACGCTGACGTAAACTTCGGCGATAGTGTGCTCTGGAACAAAAATAATGGTCGCTATTCCAAAGTACCTCATTAAGGCAGTGACAACGCTGAAACCATAAACCAAGCGGTTTCAGCGTTGATTCGCGCTTTTACAATTTAAAGAAACAGACTCAAAGGACAATAGCTATGATCCGGTATTTTATTACTCTCGTGTCCGTTTTCACCTTATGCACCGTGCAGGCGACGGCCCAAAATGGGGTGTTCGATGTCCGTTTGTTGACGAGAAAGGCAGACTGCGGCAATCAGAAACTGCTGGTTGACATTGAGCTGAAAGCGCAGAATGAAACTACTTCGTTTTTGATGGGAAATGCTAATTTTCGTTTCCAGTACGACGCCCAATTCCTGCAGCATCCTGTTCTTGTTGAGCAACATAATTTCAGCAGCGCGGCTAAAACGGCTGATCGAAACTACAACCCCCAAACGCTCAATGGCTCTTCTGAGCGTTTGACCAGGGGCATCGTTTCGTTAAACGTCATCTACAGCGGTTCCGAACAAGGGGCCACAACGGTAGGGAATAAGTGGGTTCCAGTAGCCACGGTACAATTTGATATGGTCAATCCCAGGGCCGATGCGGGCACGTCCATCGTCTGGAACGACAACAACACGTTTCCGATAACGGGGCTTAGCGAAGTCGTACTGAAGGGCAATTCCGCGAACGTAGACGCTTATATCGTGAAAGCCAGCGGTACATTTCTGAACCTGGCTATTGATTCCTTTGCGGCCGTGTGCAACGGTCTGGGGTCAGCCAACACGACCGAACTGATGATTCCGGAAGGTTTTTCGCCCAATGGGGATGGCCTCAACGACCGCTTCATTCTGTACAATATAGGCGCGCTCAAGGCTAGTCTCACGGTTTACAACCTAAGTGGTGCCATTGTGTATACGAACGACAATTATCAGAACGATTGGGATGGTCAGTCGGATGGGGCTGTCGTGGCCAGCGGCACTTATTTCTACAACGTTCGATTGAGCGATGGGCGCTCATTTCAGCGATCGATGACGATCATTCATTGATGAGTTAACCGGGTCATTGATGAACGGATGTGTTGTGCTTACTTCATGATTATTAACCGCTAACAGCGATGTCAAACCCGTTTTCAACGAGGCAGTATACTCCCTTTCTCCTGCTTCTTTTCTTGATCAACTGCTCTGCCTGGGGACAGCAGGATAAGATGTTCTCACAGTACATGTTCAATATGATGGCCCTGAATCCCGCCTATGCAGGCAGTCGGGAAGTGCTGAGTATGTCGGCACTCTACCGAAATCAGTGGACGGGCGTGCAGGGTGCTCCACAAACCGCTACGTTTACGATGGACATGCCGTTGAACCGGGAGCGCGTTGGCGTAGGTCTGCAATTGTACGGCGATAAAATAGGTGTCTTTCAGGAAGCTGGTGGCTTCGTTTCCTACGCCTTTCGCATTCCCATTGGCAAACGCAGCATGCTAGCCCTCGGTTTGCAGGGCGGTGCATCGAGCTACCAGGCCAACCTCACCGAGGTACAGATCAATCCGGGGAATACGGGCCAGCCCGATCCCAACTTTGCCAATAATGTCTCTAAAATTCTGCCTAATTTCGGCACGGGCATTTACCTAAGCAGCGATCGAGCTTACGTTAGTCTTTCGGTACCACGCCTGATAAAAAACAAGCTGAGCGAATATAATGCGGGTAACCTGCGATCAACACAGCTTCGTCAGGCTTATTTAACGGCTGGATTCGTGGTGGGCATCAGTCCGGTAGTGAAAATAAAACCATCGATGCTGCTTCGGTATGCAGAAGGGTCTACTATGGGAGTTGATGGAAACATTAACGTTTGGTTCGCGGATCGAATTGCCATTGGTGCGTCTGTCCGCAGAAACCAGTTCTCCTCCTGGTCAACGTACACGACCGACGCGCTGGTTGGTTTGCTGGAAGTACAGCTAACGAATCAATTTCGATTCGGATACGCCTACGACCGCACCATGAACAACTTTAAGGATGTGGCCCCCAGTTCGCACGAGATTATGATCCGATATGAACTGGGCGTGAATAAAACCCGCGTTCTGACGCCCCGCTACTTTTAACGGGTACAACCTTCTTCTCTTCTGTCCAACCTTTCTCATTCGGGCCACCCATGTCGCTAACGTATACACTGTGCGTTAGCGATAAAAAGCCATTAATTCACTTTTTGGGAACCAACACACCCGTGGATTCTTCACGATCGATCTCCAGATTACAAGCACATGAATAGAGATAAATACGTTTTGGTGTTGTGCGCTTTGCTTGGGCTTACCGGGGAATGTGTGGCCCAACGAAAGTACAATACACGATTCATTCCATACGATCTGGTTACAGTTGGTGCGGGTTCCTCTACCTATTTTGGTGATCTCGCTAGTTACAAGCATCCATTCAAATCCTTAACGACTCTGCCAAGATGGAATATTGGTCTGGGTTACACGCGCCAGTTTACACCTCACTTTAGCGCTCGTGTTATGTTTACTTGGGCACGAATCACTGGTGACGACTATACGTACAGTAATGGGAATTTAGACAAATACTCATTTCAATACGCCCGAAATCTCCATTTCCGCAATGATGTAAAAGAAGTAGCTATTGTGGGCATATACAATTTTCTGGCGGATGGTATCAACCCATATCGGCGGGCGAAAATAACGCCTTATATTTTTGGCGGCCTGGCCGTAATTGGTCACGATCCTGAAGCGCGGACGCCTACCGCAACGAATGGAAATAACAGCGAATTTGTAGCCAGGCAATGGGTAAAGCTCCAACCTTTGCATACAGAAGGACAAGATCAGTCCGAGACTATCCAAGCGTACTCCCGAATCTCCATAGCGATCCCTATTGGTTTTGGAATACGGTATAAACTGAACGATAGTTTTAATGTGGGTTTGGACATTGGTTTCCGCTATACATTCACTAACTACCTAGACGATGTGGGTGGATTGTATGCCGGATCAGGCAACATGCGGGGCCTGACAACTCTTATGGCCGATCGTCGGTTCGAGTACGATGCGGCCCGGGTCAACACCAGTCGTTATACAGCGGCTCAGCAACTTTTTCAGGATCAACCTGCTTTGTTCGTAACCACAGAGCGGAGCAAAAATGAGCTTGGTAAAGACAGTTATCTGTTGAGTAATTTCTCTATTCAATACGTTTTTCCTGGCCGGATCAAGTGTCCACCCATTCGATAAATAGGGGTCAGACTAGAGCTGTGAACTAGAGAAATTATCTATTTTTCTGTGTAGCGCAATACCAGCTGTGCACTGCCGGGTGTAATCGATCGCATTGTTCCTTTTTAGTCGAAGCACTTAAACCGCATTTGCAGCGACTTAAAAAATCAATTGAACATCTAGTCCATACTCGAGTAGATAAGCTCTCTATCGAGCTAAAAATGCGGTAAAATCGCAACTCTATCCAATGCGTTAAGTTTTCCTCATCAATATGGGATCATTTTGACTCGTCAAACACAATTTTAGCGTTCATTCTTTTTGCACAATTGCACAAAAACTTATTTGTGCAATTGTGCAAAAAGAGCAGACTTAGAGAGATATCATTCTGGCAAAGGCTATTTCCCAATCGCGGCACGCTAAAGTAGGTTTCAAAAGGGGGTTATCACTTTCCGGGCTGGAACCATTTCAGTGGTGGTTAATCTTTACCGGTAATTAGCTCCCGTACGACATGAGTAACTTACCAGAAGCAACACGAGCCGATATACGGCGTATTGGTGGAGAACTATCCCGGCTTACGTTCGAGATTCTGACTGTCACCGGAATTGGTTACGAAAACGAAGACGAGCCAACGCAGAAGCGGCTGACCGAGGCAATGAACTTGATTGATCAGGCCATACAACATATGGCCGAAATCATCACGGACGATCAGATCGAAGAGAATGGCGTAAACGACGAGGAATAGGCGTAAAAGTGCCATCGTTCATACTACAGTACTATCACAACAGGCGGGCCCCTACAAGTAAACTTTATCTACTTGCAAGAGCCCGCCTGTTGTTGATCAATCAGTTAAGCCCACGAAAGTAGCTTCTTCCTAGCTAAAAACAGTTTATCTCTCAATAGTCAAACACGTACAAAAACCTCGTGAAAATGGTCTGCTGCATGTCTGCAATACCAGTTTGATGTGCTTATAAATAACTGATTATAAGTATGTTATAAAAAACACGTACAAAAACCTCGTCACAATACATAATCCATACGTCGAGTCTGTAACTAGTTGGAATCTCTTTATCTAGTCCATCAGGGCCAAACTACGTACAAAAACCTCGTGTAGTTGTAGCTAAAAATAAACACATTCGGAGACAAGGTTTACTAGCAGACTAGCTCAATTGTCTCTATATCTACAAACAATCTTTCATATAGCGTTTTGACCATGGGTTTATATTCGTATCAATCACTTGTAACAAACTCATTTTCAGAATCTTATATCGAAACACGTACAAAAACCTCGTGGCGCGGAAAAATCAAAGGGATTGACTGTTTGCTTTTCTTTTTTTGACCTTCCCTGCTTTTTTGAATCTGGAGTTTGTTTTTTCAGCTTTAGGAGCCGCCTATCAAAATATTTTGTGATCATCTCATATTTTTATTTTTTTGATATTTTAAGACCTCTGTAACATACTGATTTTCAGATTTTTCTGGACCTAAGTACGTACAAAAACCTCGTGAACTACGTACAAAAACCTCGTGAGACACGTACAGAAACCTCGTAACATTTTGACCTAAACACGTACAAAAACCTCGTGAACTTCTTCGAAGTACGTACAGAAACCTAGTGAATTACGTACAAGCTTTTTTACGTGTTAGGTTTACGTAGAAAATGTGGATAAGTATGAGATCTCTTACGCCAGTCAACCAGCTTTCGCTCCTTTCTTACATCAATACCAGTGAGATCCTTTTCCAGGGAAATGCGCTGACTAGTGCACATTATGAGATGACAGCTTTGCAAAAAAATATTTTCTATATGGTTCAGTCTCAATTAGGAGCCGATGATCCAACGGGGATGGAATACGTTGTTCGAGTGAAGGATATCATGGGGCTTACGAACATAAAAAACCCGTATGACGATCTGAAAATTGCCACCGAGACGATGATGCAAAAAATTCTGACAATCAAAGTGCCGGATGGTTATTTGCAGGTAGCACCCTTCTCATCTGTACAATACAATACCAAACAGGGTACGATCGCTATCAGCATTGATGCGAAGCTGCGCCCTTTTCTGTTCAATCTTGATAGCCGATTTACGACCTACGGTTTGCAGGATGCACTTAACGTATCCGGCAAGTACACAAAACGCTTATATGAGATGCTCTCCCAGTGGAAACACCTGGGTTTGATGAAAATTACGGTACAAGAATTGAAGTCGAGACTGAAACTATACGATATTCACACGGAGATTGAGCAATACCCCAACTGGGATGGTTTTCGTCGGCGAATTTTGTTACCTGCTATTGGGGAAATAAATACAAAAACCGATCTAAGCGTAACGCTCTACACAGAACGAGTGAACCGGAAGGTGGCCATTCTTAAGTGGACCATCAAAGTGATCAAAACACACGCGTTGCCACCGACTCTTTCGGATCTTCATGTTCGTCTGGTTGCTGAATTCAATCTACGTCCTGATCAAGCTGAATACATTATTGAAAACTTCGATGCGGTATTTATTTACAGAAAACTGCATGAGATACAGGTAAAAAATTCGTCCAGACGCGTCAACAACATGGGTGCCTATACGGCTCGTGTATTCGGGGTAAAATGAGAAAATAAGGTTTGCTTTAAAGGGAAATAAAAAAACATTTATATACTTGATTTACAATTATTTAAATTAAGTATATAAGTTATAGCTATTAAGCCTTTACGAGCACAATTTACATGAGTGTTCTCATGCCGGCAGGGACCGTTTTACATGTATTTTCGTACTATTTATCGTTTTCTAATTTATCCGCCCGGCTTCGATCCAACCGGTGTACACTCATAGCGAAGAATTCCTGACCGCGCCGTGTGCGATAACCCATTGCGTTTAGCCGTTCGGCGATGGCTGCATACGTCAGACCCTCGTTACGGTAAAGCCGAATCAATTCAGCCGCCTGTAGATTGGCCTTATTGGTTCGCGCATTCTGCTGACGGACATTCAGTCCTGACTGCATGATGGCTGCCGTCATATTAGGCATACCCAGTTTACGGCCCTGATCTTTTTTCGCCTTCAGGGCGGCTTTTGTGCGTTCACTGATCAATTCCCGTTCATGCTGGGCTAGCACAGCCATAATACCCACAGTAAGTGTATTAGCATCGGGGATATCGCAGGCAACAAAGTCAACTTCGGAATTACGCAACGAGAAGATGAACGACACATTGCGACTAAGTCGGTCAAGTTTGGCAATCAGTAGTCTAGCCTGGTGCTGTTTAGCAAAGGCAATAGCAGCCGAGAGTTGCGGTCGATTCGCTTTCTTCCCGGATTCAATTTCGACAAATTCGTCCAGCAGTTCGTCATCTGTCTTTACAAACCGGTGAACGATATCCCGTTGAGCCGAAAGGCCCAAGCCACTTTTACCTTGACCGGCAGTGGACACCCGATAATAGGGTACATATTTCATTTTTGACACATATCGGTGTTATTGAACGACGTAGAAACCCGGTCTTTACTTGTGCGACTCTAAGATTTTCCGCGCGTAAAGATTAACATTTTCCATAACGTTTTAGCAATGGGCGTTGCTAAAACGTTATGGAAGTTCCATGACCCATATCTGCTAGTCTGTTATGGAAACAAAAGTTGTGAGCTGGTTCCGACTTGACTGCCATCCTAACAGAAAAGCGCAGTCGGGTTATCGAAACATCACGATTTGCGTAGTGTGCCTATAGACTCGGTAAAGACAAAGTAATCAGCCTAATTATCTATAATAATCTGATAATCAGCTATCTATTTATTCGTTATGCACGTGCCCGTTACGAGCCAACTACGTAAACTAAACAGTTGATCCTCAATTTATAAATAGTTAACACTGTAGTTACTTTTTAATAAATTCATATACAAATTGGCACAGAATATGCTTATATTTGATTATTAGACGGTATATAAATACCGAAAATTTAATTAAGGTATCGTAATATATGATAATTTATATATATACTAATAAACCAGCTGCTCTGAAAATTATCCCGCCTACTACCGCCGTTTTGGTCAATGATTTACCAGAAGGGAGATCCGTTCGATGAATTACGTTTATCTGTTTATAGTTTGGCTTCTCACTGGCTCAATCGCTTACGCACAGGACTGCCCATCGCTGGGCGTTCCCTCAATCAAACTAACGAAAGTTGGCTTCTCAACGGAAAAAGCAACGGCATCCTTCTGTCAGGGCGAACGGGTTCAATTGAACGCACTGACGAACGCAAAGACGGTTACGTATCAGTGGCAACGAAACGGGAAGAATATCGACGGAGCAACAGGTTCGACGCTCCTTGTCGATCAGTCAGGCGCTTATACGGTCATGCTTTACCGGACGGACAGTTGTCCTGATTCGACGACATCGGCCGCGACCATTATCAGCGCGAACCAATGCGGCAGTACTGGCTTGTTACCAATCATTGGTGGTCAGCTGGAAGATTACAACGGAAATGCAGAATCATTGTCATCCATGCTGTTGAGAGCCGCTTACCTAACCAACAGTACCTCGCTCAGTAAGTTTCCTCCGTCCATCAAAGCTTATGTTTATCGCAAGCGCGATAGCAGTTCGGTGGCGACGGTCGTCATGGTCCGGGGTGCCGTTTTGGACGGACAGTACACACCACTGCCTGCGGCCTGTAACGGAGATTCGTCCAGAATAAACAGCGTCGTCTATTTTGGGTCGATCAACTTTTTACCTTCGGTGAATGACCCTGCCGGGTATTTTATGACTACAGAACCCGTCTGCTGTCGCGAAGTAAGTGATAACGTCAAAGGAACGGGACCGGTGGTTTTCTACATGGAATTTGGTGATCGAACCAAGTACAAAATAAGCGCTCCGAAAAGTACGTTTGGGGGTATTTTTAATTTACCTACCCGCGTAGAAACCTGCGTCAATCAACCCGTGCGCCTTTACAATTACGCGTACCCCGGCGTTAACTTTAACAAGACCGTGTATTCCCTCGTCTCTCCGTCAACCGGCGATGCCAGTACGCCTATCAAAGACGTCACTTGGGCCAGCACTTATAACGCGAACTCATTTATGGAGACGACAAATCCGTTGCAAATCAGTGGCACGGGTATCATTACCGGCACTCCATCAACGGTTGGCACTTATCGCTACGTAGTCAAAGCCGAACTATATCAGGATACATTCAAGGGGTTTGAGATACGGCGCGAATTGTCACTCCAGGTGAAAGAATGTCCCGCCGTGACAACACCATCGATTTTTATCTCGGCGGTGGGCAAACCGAGCGAACGGCTTAAAAGCACGCTATGCGAAAACGGAGTCGTTCAACTGAATGCGAAGTCGCCCCTGAAAGATGTGGATTTTCAGTGGTACAGGGATAGCGTCGCGATCAATGGTGCAACGGACTCAATACTGATCACCCGGCAGGCTGGCCGGTACACCGTTTTGGTAACGAAAGAACTTGCCTGCCCGCGAACCGCTTTTTCATCCCCCGTTTCACTAACGATCAGCCCGAATCCAACCGTAAAGCTAGCGGTAAGTAGTTCAGCGGGAAGTTTGTGTCAGGGTAATTCGTTTACACTCAGCGCTGCTTCGTCGGCTACGGGTGCCACTTACTCTTGGCAGCGCGATACAGCAACGATAGCGGTGGCGACAAGCTCGTTTTACAGAACCAATCTAGCGGGTAGCTACGTGGTCACCGTCACCGATGCAAATGGATGCTCTGGCCGCTCCACAGCCTTACCGGTCGTTCCAAACCTGCTACCGGAAGCGACGCTGGCATCGGCGGCATCGACCACTAGTTTTTGTCCGGGAAGCACGCTTCGTCTCCAGGCCAATGCAGGTAGTGGACTAACGTATCAATGGCTTAAAAACGACAGTCCGATTGCTGGGGCTACGTCAGCCATGTATGAGGCAGGTACAGTCGGACAGTATAAAATTGTCGTTCAGGACGCCAATTCCTGCACTGCCGTATCATCAGCTAAAACCGTTTCAGCCGCTTCTGTACCAACCGTTCGGATCAATGGGCCGGCTCAGCTGTGCCGAAGCATGAGCGTCAATTTAAACGCTACGGGAAACGAACCTTTGTTACAGTATACCTGGCTGCTCAACGGAACTAGTATACCGGGTGCTCTGACAACAACCTATGAGGCAAAAAGCGGGGGACTCTATCAGGTACGGGTTACGAACACAAATCAGTGTACGGCCATATCGTCTAGCTGGACGTTGACGGAAATAGACAAAGCGGATATACGATTCGATTCGATTCCGGCCTTGTGCGGCACCGACGGAATGCCTGTTCGATTGACGGGGACACCAGCAGGGGGCGTGTTTAGCGGCAATGGTGTGTCAGGGGAACAGTTTTCACCAGCCTTGTCGGGTCTGGGGTCGCACGAGATCGTTTACACATTTACGGGAACATCAACCTGTCAGGGCGGAAGCGCCAAGCGTACAGTTCTGGTCAGACCATTACCTGATGTGAACGTACCTAGCGAACTGGCCATTCAACCCGGCGAGTCGATCAATTTGCCGGGTCCTGTAAATGGTAACTATCAATACAACTGGACGCCCACCCTCACACTGGACAACCCGACAATTGCCCGCCCAATGGCTCGTCCTGATAGTACGACCACGTACCGGTTAGCTATCCAGGATCAGTTTGGCTGTGAGTCAAGCGCTAGTCTGGTTGTTTACGTTGAATCGCGCCTGTACATCCCGGATGCCTTTACGCCGAATGGTGATGGCCAGAATGACGTCTGGGAACTACGCAATGTGAGTAAGCTCAACAACGTGGACGTGACGGTATTTAACCGTTGGGGAACGATTGTCTTTCACTCCAGTGGATACACTACGCCGTTTAACGGTCAGGATTTACCCGATGGCCCCTACGCGTACGTTATCAGTTATGGTACACCCAAAAAACGCCAGACGGGACAAGTCATGCTGATTCGATAAGTACGATTTATCGTGTAATAACTGATCGCAGAACCATTCTGTGAAGGCCAGGTCCCGATTATTGGTAACGCCGATAAACGGGACCTGGCCTTCCTGTTCTGACATCACCCGCGTATCAGGTTATTTTCTGACAACCACCTGCTCCACTAGAAGACATACCTACGTTAGAAAGAGCCGTACGCAACAGACTACAGAAACGACATACTTCCCCAGCCCTTTCCGGTGTTGCTCAACCAGTCTGATAAAAATTTTTGCGAATAATTTTGAACCGCTTACTATTTTCGCGTCCGCTACTTACTTCTTAAAGTCAGCAATCACACAGCGCAGTTTTCAGTACCTCAGAGTAGCCTATGACGGTGACGAACTGTACAATTATTTTATTATTTATTGATAAATATAGATTCTAACAAATTTATACACTAAGTATATCTGTTTTTAATGTAAATTATTTTGCAGGAATTCCATTGTTCCGCAGTTTTGTGGCTTGTTTTGTCGAGGCATGATCCATTTCCATATCGCGTCCATATCGGCCCGTCACACGTTGCGCGTAACTATTGCTTTAGCCCACACCCATCGGTAAAATGAATGCACTATTCTTCACACCCACTTCTGTGGAGACAAGGTACAACCGTTGGCTGACGCCAACAGTAGCTGTCTCATTTTTTGGCGTACTCACCGCTCTTTACGGCGTATTCTTTCTTCGCAATTTCAGCGGACCATTGGCCGATCTGCACGCTGGTGACGTCGATCAATGGGATTACATGGGGTATTACGTGGCCCGAAACCTCTCCTTCTCCCCTTTTCCGCACCTCAACTGGATCAACGACCAGACGTTCTACCCGTACGGCACAAACCATGTCTTTCAGGGATGGGCCTTCGAACAAAATTTCTGGTATGCCTTGTGCTATCATTTTTGGGGTAACGGGCCCTGGCTCAACATATATTACCTGTTTAGTCTTTTCGTACTGAGTTCAGGAACATACATGTTGCTCAGAAGAGACTATGGGTCTTTGCGAGCGGCTATTGCCGGCTTTTTAGTGTGCTTTTTCAATTTCTACGCGCTAAACAAGTATCCAGGTCATTACGCGTATGCTATGATCCACTGGACAGTACTCAGCATAATCACTGATTTCCTGTTGACGCGCCGAGTCGTTTTACAGGAACCTGTTCCTTTGCGGTTTTTAGTGTTCAAAGCATTACTGCTGACACTGGCACTAGGGCATGACGTAGGGTATATACTGGGCTACGCATTGAGTTCTTTTGCATTGACAGCTCTGTTTATTGGTATACTACTGGTAAAACGATTACTAGTCAACGCTGGAAAACCCATTGAACAGTTTGGACGAATCTTTGCCGCCTGGCGTCAAGAGATTCAGGACCGTACCTTATTGTTTACGGGCCTGATCCTGTCCATCTTCAGCTTAGCCTTTTTATACGTCCCGTTGTTGCTCGAAGTATTCCATCAGGCCAATACGTTTGTGTTTAAGAGTCGTTTTGCGGGTGGTCACGGTTGGGTGCATCCACTTCGATTGCTTGCCCCCTACCTGCCCGGCTTCAATTCCGCTATTGACCCCTTGGCTCCTTATCTGCATGATATGCCGGAGGGTAATGGGGCCGGTAGTGCTGGGTGGTTTCTGGTCATCATTGGCTTGCTTGGCTTCTGGAAAACCCGTCGGCCAATTCGCTGGGCTTATGTGCCAATCGTTCTTTTCGGCCTGGTCCATGCTGCCTATCACCCCATTCGACTGCCGGTACTACAGATTTTACCCTGGGACCGTTTCAATCGTATACCCTCGCGGGTAACACTGATCTACCCGGTTATTCTGACCATTTTTGCTATTCACTGGAGCGGTCGGATCAGGCCACTGCTGGCTGTAAGCCTAGTGTTGCTGGGTCTACTGGAAGCCGTCAGTGTGTACAGCTTTCGCTACCAGCAGAGACCCTACTACTTCGCTAAGTCCTTCGCTTCCTACGTCAACCGAATTCGTCAACAACCGGGTGAAGCCATTTTAGACTGGCCTTTTTGCGTGGTGGGAGGCAACTCCACAGGTTTGAGCGAAGGTTTATGCCCCCTGTATCAACATACCAGTACACTTTATGCGCTACAGCGTTTTCACGGTAAAAAAACGATAGGCCAATACTTCGGTCGCTTACATCCCGATCAGGTTAAACCATTTGTGCAGGCCAGTTGGCCGGTACTGCTCAACCACCCGGACACCCGCGATCTTTTGTATGCTAACCGGCTGACTACCTGTTTGACGGCTGAGCAGTGGACTTTCTTCGAGCAGTTCTATCAGTACAACGATTTTGCAGGTATCAATCTGTGCACGGATCTGCTTCCGAAGTCGTGCGTTGCAGAGTTTTACAACCGGTTTGGTCGCCCCGTAGCGGCAACCGAAATACCAGGTGCTGGTCATATCGTGTTCATTCCAAAGTCAGATACGTTGCGCAGTAAGCAGAATCGCCAGCTAGGCCAGTCTGTCCACTTTTCGTGCGATTGCTCAGCGGATTCTGCTAACCTGACGAAACATTCGCTAAGCTTCCCGCAAAATTGATCGGTTGGTGAGGAAAATGTCGCTGCAAAGAGACTGTAACGTAGACGGTGGTACTAATCAGCGGGTTTAACCATAAGACGAGCTCCTGTTGACCCTACGTGTATTCACGGTCAGCAGGAGCTCGTTCTCATTCGACAATGACTTATGCCAGATGCGAGAAGCCTAAATCAGGAATCAGTCTGGAAACGGGTCTCTATTTTCTGAGTTGATCCAGTCGACTATGGCATTCTCACCGGAATCGTACGACCGGCCGATGAAGGGATGGGGCTTGATGGATATGTGATTGATAACACCCTGCCAAGCATTATTCCCTGATAGATCGATTACCGCTACGTGCCATTGGTTGTCAGGAATAACGCTGAAGAAAATAGTTTGCTCAGAAACATCCGATGTACCGTTCGCGTAACGAATGGCATCTTCCGCAGCAAAGCGGTTGTTGCCTGACAGATCAACGGTACCGTTGTTCTTCTGACGATTCCGTTGAAATCTTAGCGACCACTGCGTTTGGTTGCCCGAGTATTTGTAACGGATGTAGAATTTCTTGAACTGATTGGCTTCCCAGCACACGCCTGGGGAGTGTATGACGGCATTGGCACTGTTGTCGAAGTACAGCTTCCAACCCTGGCGCGCATTGCCATCGAACGCGTCATCCCAGATGTACCGCTCATCACCGTCACCGGAGTTCAAGCTCCAGCCCTCACGTCCAGGCCGGTTAAACTTAATCTTTGGCGTACGATCAGGCCGGTAGGATTGCGCGTAAACGTAAGCGCGTACCTCGTCGACAGTGCCAACGATCACTTTACTGTTATGCCTCCAGATTATGTTGTTATCCAGTATTTCCTGGGCTGCGGCACCAATGTAACCGTAACTACCACCCGGACCTGGATTATCAGGAATGAATCCTCCATCGCCGAAAAAGCCATAACCCGCCTTGATATTATCTTTAATCAACAGACCGATACCGTACCCATCCGTACCGCCAATCCAGATCCAGGGCTCCGACAGGTAAAGTCCGTTTGGACGAATCCCGTTCAGTCCCGCGCCATTCTGGTTGTTAGGTCCTACCGCCTGACTGATCGTGGTGACGCCATCGTTTGTGTAAGGATTGTTACCATCGTAGAACTTGACAATGCGTAGTCCGTTTACGTACAAACAGGGGTTTTCCTGCGATTTGGTTACCGACCGACCAGTGTAACTGGTACGTTTAAACGTTGACTGATAATGAAGATCCAGTGCCCGATCATCTAGGCTACCCCATTTCTCGAAAATTATCTGATCGCCAGCGAAGAACCGGTTTTGACCATAAATTGGTGGGCGGGTCTTAGTGTAAAAGCCGGACGTTGTCCGACCGAATTTTAAAAGCTGCCCACTGTTCATAAAATCATCGCCAACCTCGTTCGGATTGAAACCCAGACCGCCGTCATACCCGCCTGGATTGACGCCATTCACGGGGTAACTGCTACCGGCCGCACCGTCAAATTCATTCGTGTAGAGGGGCTTTGGTAAAGCGTATAAACATTCAGACAATCCTCCTCCCAAGCCAATTCGGTTAGGCGGGCCAGATCGATCTACAACACTATGATCATCGCCATTGTACCGGTTAGGATTAAAGATAAGTGTATGTGTTGCATTGTGTTGTTTATTAAATAGTTGATACACTGCACCACCCATACCTGGCTCCTGCGAGTTGAACGTCTGGTTACGAAGGGCTAGCTTAACTTTGATTTTATCGTTCTCAAAGACTGGAAACACGTCAGACGTAGATGATTCACCCAAAGGGTTGTAATCAAAGTTATCGCCCCTGTAGGAGTACACACCCGAAGAGGGCTGAGCGCATCCTGTCACGGACAATATCACGGAATCCTTTTTCGCGACGCATCCTAGTTTAGATGCTGTAACGATGTACGTGAAGCTCCCATTGTAATTTGGCGCGTTGACACTTGCTGTTTGGCCGTACTGAGCCACTCCCTGGCCATTCCACGAGTAATTTACGCCATCGCAATCAGCACCAGAACAGCCAGCCGTTAGATTTACACTGGCACCACAGGTTAGATTCACGTTACTAGCGCTTGCCGTTGGTGTAAACGTACATCTTGGTAGATCACACGAAGTGACTGTGATGGTGTTGGATAAGGCACTACTGCAACTACCTACCAGACAGCTGGCCGTGTAATCGCCCGCCGTTTTGACGCTCAGGTTACTACCGGTAGCTCCGGTAGACCAGGTAATCGTACCGCTGCATCCACTAGCCGTCAAATTCACGCTCGACTCATTGCAGACCTGTGTACTCCCATTAACGCTGATCACCGGCGCAGCAGGGGGATTACAACCCTCTTCCGAGGTAGTCGGCTTAGCGCACACCTGATCGAAACAGATGTAGCCCTCATCCACCCCGCTGCTCAACCCGATCGTGTGAACCCCCGCCGTCAGCGTGTAACTGCCCACCCCGCTGCTCTGGTAATCGCTGGTCGAACTCAACCGCAGCGTCTGACTCTTGCCGTCGACGCGCACAATGGCGTTGACGGCCTTCTCGGGGGCCCGGTAGCGCACGCTTAGCGTGTACACCCCAGCCGTCGCGATGGTCAGGCTCTGAGGGCGAATTTCGTACTGGTTCCCCGAACATACCGCGGCAAACGTGTTGCACACGCTGGCCGTGGGGGAAGTGGGCGGGGTGACCGGGGGCGTGACGGGGGTGGTCGGCACACAGGCCGTCACCGAT
>NZ_JAAGNZ010000013.1 GCF_010747415.1 Spirosoma agri
AGCCACCGACGAACAGCCATTGGCCGAGAGGACCGTCACCGAATAGGTACCCGATGCCGTTACGACCGCCTGATTCGTGTTACCGATCTGACTCGCCCCACTACTGAAGACATAGCGTTGTCCGTCCGGATTGGCCGTTAAAGTTACGCTGGTTACCGAACAGGTTAGACTGCCGCTGCTCACCAGACTCGCCACCGGAGCCGCGTTGTCCTGGCTCACACTTACGCTGGCCATCGACGAACAGCCGTTGGCCGAGAGGACCGTCACCGAATAGATACCGGCTACACGCACCGTGATGACAGGTGTCGTCTCGCCTGTGTTCCAGCGCACCGACCCACTGCCCACCGCCGTCAAACTCACGGTTGGACTAGCGCAGCTCAACGTCGCCGAACTGGGTGTGATGCTGACTGAAGGAACCTGTTGGTCGGCGGTAACACTCGTACTGGTGCTGCTTATGCAACCACTGGCCGAAGCGACCGTCACCGAATAGGTACCCGCAGTACTGACCACCACCGAGTTGACCGGTCCCGGTGTGCCCAACACTCCGCTGCCACTGGCAAAGGTATACGAGTTGCCCGGAACGCCGGCCGCCCCACCCGCCGTCAGCGTGACGCTAGACTGAGCACACGTTAGCGGCCCGTTGTTGGTCAGGCTGGCCACCGGTAGAGGATTCACCGTCAGAGCCGTTTCGCTGGATGCGGTCTGGCCGTTGGCGCTCACCGTCAGCGTAAAACTCTGGGTGCCCGTACCGCTAGCGGTGACGGATTGGCTAAAGGCACTACCGCTAGAACTGCCCGTTAGAGGAGCACTGAGTCCGTTGGTGAGTGTGTAGTTATAGCTGCCCGTGAGGTTTCCCACCGTCGCGGTGAACGTCGCCACATTGCCCGCGCAAACCGTGCCCGGACTGGCCGTCAAGCCGGTTAGCGTCGGGTTGGCATCTGTTACCGTCAGCATGTAGGCCGCACCCGCCCCCGAACAGCCGGTGGCATCCCGGCCCAGCACGGTGAGCGTAAAACTACCGCTTTGGGTAGGTGTGCCGCTCAGCATACCCGCGCTGGTCAAATTCAACCCCGTCGGCAGACTCCCGCTGGCCAGACTATAACTGTAGGGACCAGTACCGCCAGAAGCGGTGAAGGCCTGGTTGAAGGCTATACCCACCGTCGCCGTGTTCACGGTAGGGTTAGTGATGGCGACGCCCGCAGCCCCCTGGTACTCATAGGCCCCCATGTCGATGCGGCCGTTCTGGTAAACACGCGGGTTGCCGTCCAGATCACTAGTAGACGTATTGGCTCCGTTATCGCCCGCATTGATGGCCGGGCTACAGCCGTTGAGCCGCGTATCGGTAACGCTCACAAAGGGCGAAACGGTGGTGGTCAGGTTAGCAGGCCCATTAATGTAGCTCGTTACGGTGTCATCGAACAAACTGTAGCTCGCCGTGACGGACGCGTTGCTCACGTTATAGAAGGTATTGCTTCCACCATTGTTAAACAACACACAATTCGTGAGTTGTACGCTATTGTTGCCGTTGGCGATTGCTCCGCCCAGGTTAGTGGATGCTCCCGAAACCGAATTGCTCAGAAAACTACAGTTGATTAGCTGAGGGCTGCTGCTGCCGTTATTGATGGCTCCGCCCCGGGTAGTAGTACCGCCCACGGCCGAGTTCGAGATAAAGCTACAATTAATCAGCTGCGGGTTGCTGTTGACATTGTTGGCCATCGCCCCGCCGAAGTTACTGGCACTTCCCGACACCGAGTTAGTCAGGAAATTGCAGTTGAGAAGGAGCGGGCTACTGTTGGTAAAGTTACTGATCGCGCCACCGTAGCTAGCGCTCCCGTTCGAACCCGAAACCGAATTGCCCTCAAACCGACAGTTGGTCAGCTGTGGGCTGCTGCCGTTGCCGTTGTAGATGGCCCCGCCCCGGCTGGTAGAACCGCTCGTAACCAAAACTGAATTCGCCACAAAGCTACAGTTGCGAATGGCGGGGCTGCTGGCATCGTTGAACATCCCGCCCCCCAAGGTACCACCCGCTCCGCCCGTAATAACAAACCCATCCAGCACCGCTGTGGTGGTCAGGCTCAGACTGGCCGGATTGCTGATGACCCGAAAACTGTTGTCGCTGGTGGTGCCCAGGCTGCCAATATCCCCACTGAGGGTGGTGCTGGCGGGCTGTCCTGTGACGGGATTGATGGCCGGGCGATCGATCAGGGCTGTTTCGGTGCCCGCAAAACCACCGTAGATAGCTACCCCGTTTCGCATGGAAAAGCTGGCATTGCGGTCACTACTGTTCGTCGGTTTGTATACCCCGGCGGCAACCCATACCTGCCTGTTACCCCCGCAGTCGGCCGCCGTATTGATAGCGAGCTGGAGCTGACTGGCGCCTAACGCGTTGCTCCAACTGCTGCCGTCGCGTAGTCCCGCCCCCTGCTGGGTTACATATTGGATCGGGTTGCACGTGGGAAGCAGAACAGTAATAGTCAGGCTGGCACTGGCGGTACAGCCCGCTGCGTTCCGGGCCGTTACCGAGTAGGGCGTAGTGGTGGTGGGGCTGACCACGATCGAGTTATTGGTGCTGCCCGTTACCCAGGTGACGACAGTAGCCCCGGTGGCTACCGCCGTCAGGGTAACGGAGCTGCCCTGAGTAATGGTGGCTGACGGGCTGGCGCTGATGCTAACAGTAGGTACGTTATTGACCGTTACACTGGCCGTAGCGGTGTTGGAGCAGCCCCTGCCATCCACCCCCGTCACGGCGTAGGTGCCGGTGGTGGTCGCCGTCAGCGTGTTGCCCGTGGTGTTGTCACTCCAGGTATAGGCACTGGCTCCACTGGCGGTTAAGGTTACGGACTGCCCCTCACAGATGCTGACCGAGCCGGGACTGATGCTGACAGGTGGTCTGTACACGGTCACCTGAGCGGAGGCTGCTGCTGAACAACCATTGCCATCTACACCCGTTACGGAGTAAGTGCCGGTGGTGGTCGCCGTTAGGGTGTTGCCCGTGGTGGTGTTGCTCCAGGTGTAGGAGAGCGTCTCACCGGAGCTGGCCCCGCTGGCAGTCAGTAAGGCCGACTGCCCTTGACAGACCGTCGCTGAACTGGGGCTGATGCTGACCGTCGATTTATTGACCGTCAGGTTGAAGGCTGTAGAGGTGAGTGAGTTGCAGTTGCTGGTCACCACTAGCGAATAACTGCCTGCATTGCCAGGCTGTGGATTGTTCAGGGTGAGCGTGGCCGAGGTTTGGCCGGCCACGGGGTTGGCAAAGCTGTCTTTGTACCACTGGTAGCCCGAGACCGTACCACTTACACTTACCGGCACCGAGACAGCAGTACCCGCACAGACCACCGAACTACTGGCGGGTTGGGCATTAATGGCAATTGGCAGGAAGGTATACTGAAATTCAAAGGCGCCCATGTCTATCTTGCAGCCCACAATACGGGGATTACCCGCTAAGTCCGTTGCGCCAGCGTCGACACTGCCATCCCCAGCGTTGAGGGCGGGCGAGTTGGCCCGTAACTGGGTGGTGTTCGTACCAGCAAAGGGCGAGACCGTTGTCGTCAGGTTATTGCGATAATTCATCCCTAACCAGCCCGTTACCGAGGCCTCGACCAACGAGGAATAGACCTGTGGATAAACTTCTATATTGTAGAACGTTTTGGGGCCCCCATTGCCAAATACCACACAGTTGAACATGCTGGGTATGCATTCGCCAGTCGTCGTGTTGGACGTATTGAACATGGCCCAGCCCTGGTAGGAAGCTGTATTGCCTTGAAAGGAGCAGTTGGTCAGCGTGGGGCTGCACACGCCATCACTCCCATCGTTGGCTATAGCCCCACCCTGGTAGGTAGCCGTATTATTCAGGAAGGAGCAGTTGGTCAGCGTAGGGTTGCTTCGGCCTTTGCTCGTCCCAACGTTATACATTGCCCCGCCTATACCGTAATCATCAATTGCCGAATTGGCCACAAACGAACAGTTGGTCAGCGTAGGATTGCTTTGGCCCAAACCAGCATTAAAATTACCACCAAACCCGCTATTGAACATCGCCCCACCAAATCTGGCCGAATTTCCTTGAAAGAAGCAGTTAATCAGCGTAGGGTTGCTTCGGCCACCACAATCAGCGTTCGCTGACCCACTATTGGCCATTGCCCCGCCTTGCTTGGCCGAATTTCCTTGAAAGAAGCAGTTAATCAGCGTAGGGCTGCCATCGCTGGCACACCCAACGGCACCGTTATAGACTGCCCCGCCTGAAGACAACGCCGAATTGGCTACAAAGGAACAGTTTCGAATTAGGGGGTTCGTGTGTTCACCCTGAAAGCTGGTAAAGTTGCGCATACCCCCACCACTGTTCGTAGAGTTATCTGAACTAGACAGATTGGCATTACCGCCCGTAATCACAAACCCATCCAGAATAGCGGTGGTCGTTAGAAAATTAAAATTAGCGATGACGTGGTAACTATTATCTGAGTTATCGCCTACCGTACCGATATCCCCGCTGAGGGTGGTGCTGGAGGGGTTACCCGTGATGGGGTTTATCGTTGGTCTGGCGCCGAGGGACGTTTCATTGCCCATAAAACCACCGTAGATGGCCAGGTCAGGCCGCATCGCGAAACTGGCGGTTCGGCTTGTGGTGGACGTGGGTTTGTACGTACCGGCTGCCACCCACACCTGGTCGCCCGCGGCACTGGCATTGATCATGGCCTGCAAATTGCCGCTGGCACTGGCCCAGGAGCTGCCGTTGCCCGTACCGCCCGCTTTAACGTAGCGGATGGTACTCGTTTGGGCTAAAACGGAGCTGATACTAACGAGCATCAGCAGTAGGATGTAGTAAAGAGAGCGATCTGGCCAAAGCGCAAAACCAGAAGGAAGTAATCGTGTTTGCATAGACTAGGTAGAAAGATCGGTAGAAGCCAACCCCGGTCAACGGACCGAGCGGACAGCTAGAAAAACCGGCGGATGTACAGGACGTACGAATCAAAATGCCCCATTTATCGCTGGGGCAAGATTAGGCGTTTTGTCAGCAAGTGAGTCGGAGATTTCACCCAAAAACTCGGAGAATTGTCCCAACCGGGGGTGAAAGCGATTATTTTTTGTTTACATCGCGGTACTGACTGGGCGAGAGGCCGAATTCTTCTGCAAAGACCCGGCCGAAGTAACTGGGGTCCTGGAAGCCTACCGCATCGGCGACCTGGGTAATGGTCAGGTCAGGTAAGAGGAGTAGGTCTTTGGCTTTTTGTAGGCGCAGTGTTCGCAGATATCGGTTCATCGACAGCCCCGTCAGCGCGGTCATCTTGCGGTGCAGTGAGTTGCGACTCGTCCCCATCATCGTGCAGATCATCTCAATATCCAGCGCCGGGTTATCCAGATGCGGCAGTACGTTGCTGCGTAGCCTGAGCAGGAACTGGTCTTCCCCCGTCTCAGGCGCATCGTTTGGAATCGGCTCGGCAACGCCCAGGGCTAGTTGACTATAATAGCGCTGCAACAAGCGCCGGATCTGTAGCTGGTTACTTAACACGATCATCAACTCCTCGGGCGAGAAAGGCTTGACCAAGTAGGCATCTGCCCCCCGGCGTAACCCCGCGATTCGGTCACGTACCTCGGCTCTGGCCGTCAGCAGCACAATGGGAATGTGGCTGGTCCGTTCGTCATGCTTCAGGGTGTCGCAGAGCGCAAAGCCATCTTTGAGGGGCATCATCACATCACTCAGAATCAGGTCCGGACTAGTCGCCAGCGCCTGGTCAATGCCGACCTGCCCATTTTCGGCTCGAATCACTTGGTACTCACCCCGCAGACAAATCTGAATATACGTGGCTACGTCCTCATTGTCTTCCACCAGTAACACTACGGGCAACACTACGGGCCGCTCACTGGTCACGTCCAGCGTGGGTTCGCCCCACTGAGGTTGGGCTGGATGTATAGATGACGGAGCGGAAACTTGCCCTTCCGCCAGGGGTGCCCGACGGGTAAGGGGTAAACTGACGACAAACTCAGCTCCCCGGCTGTAAAGGGCCTGCCCCGAATTGTTCGACCAGAGTTGGCCGGTTTCTTCCTGTCCATGCCCATCCATGCCAGGCCGATTACGAACGGCTAGACCACCCTGCATAAGCCCCACCAATTCCCGTACTAATGAGAGGCCAATGCCGGTACCTCCGCCCGATGCGTTCTGCGGATTCTCCCGCTGATAAAAACGATCAAAGATCCTCGGCAGACTGACTGGCTCAATGCCGGGTCCGGTATCGCTCACCGTGATCTGAATCCACGGCTGATCGAGGTGACTAGTCGGAGTGAGCTCCTCGTGGTATCCTGCCGCAGTAAGCGAATGCCAACGGTTCTGAACGGCAACCCTGTAGATCACCTGACCACCCGTAGGGGTAAATCTCAGGGCATTGACCAGCAGGTTCGCTAAAATATCCTGGAGTTTATCTTTGTTGAAGTCCGCTTCGCAGTGCGCTTCCTTCGACTGAAACTGTAGGTGTACACCCTTCGCCTGAGCGATGGCATGGAAGGACTCCCCGACGTAGCCCACGAAGTTGACCAGATCGGCCCGTTCGAGGTGAATGGCCATCTCCCCGGCTTCGAGTTTGGAGAGGTCTAGTATCTGGTTGATCAGCCGTAGTAAGTTGCTGCCATTACGCTCAATAAGGCTGGCCATCTGTCGCAATTCGGGGTCGAACTTTTGGTTCAGGCTGGCTGCCATGCCCAGAATGACGGTGAGGGGTGTCCGAAATTCATGCGAGATGTTCGCAAAAAGACGTGACTTGGTTTCGTCGAGCCGCAGTAGGTCCTGTGCCTGCTGCGCAATGAGCTCAGTGGCCTCTTTGATCTGGGTCTGTAACCGGGCCTGTTCCTGCTGGTGCCTCCAGGCTCGCCACCGGCCCCATCCCCATACCGAGCCGATCAGCAAAAACAGCATGAGCATGAGAAACCAGTTGCGCAGATAAAACGGGCGTTGTACGATGACCTGGATGGTCAGGTTCGCCGATGACATCTGACCATCGGCCGCCTGTCCTTTTATCAATAATTGATACTCACCGTAGGGTAAATTACTCAACCGGATGGAGGGCTCAGTCTGATACGTCCACTCCTTGTCCAGTCCCTTAAACTGGTAAGCGTACACGTTTTTTTGGGCATCGGCGTAATTGAGCAGCGCAAAGTCCAGCACACTCGTCCGGTCACCGGGCTGTAGACTAATCCGGTTACTTTTTACCACTTCTTCGGTTTTGTCAACCAGTTTATCCAGCGCATTATCAAACTGGCGAAACGAGACGATTTGCAGCGGAAGGGTGATCGGAGGTTTCTCGCGTTCAAAATCGGGTGGATTAAATGCGGTTATGCCGTTCAGACCGCCGAAATAAAGCTGGCCGTTCGGGGCCTGAACATGAGCAATACGGTTGAATTCATTGTGAGTAATGCCATCCTGAACCGTGTAAGACCGGGTTGTCATTCGGACCGGATCAAACTGCATAATACCGTAGTCACTACTCAGCCACAGATGGCCCCGTCGATCGGCATAGACGGCGTAAATATTGTCGTTGGATAACCCATCGGTACGCCTGAATTGCCGGTAGGTGTTTTGCTGGCGGTTCCACCGAATGAGCCCCGCATTAGCCGTTGCCAGCCAAAACAGGCCTTGGGAATCCTGGTAAAAATGCTGATAACTGTCGGCAGGCAGCCGAAAGTGCCCCTTGCCTCCACTCCAGTAACGAGCTGTGATGCCCCTTGATGGATCAACCGTGTATAAACCCGTAGTCGCACAGATCCAAAGGGTGCCCTGTCGATCGGCACCGATATAGAGCACATGCGACTTAGCTAGTTCGGGAAACTGGTTATAGCGGGTAAACGGCAAAACCTGTCCCGTTTTTGTCTCGACAAGCCAGAGACCTACTATTCCACCCGCCAGAAAGTGCTGGTTACTAAACGGGGACATTGTCCAGATCGATCCGCCATTGGGCAATGGAGAGAGCGTTTGCGAATCGGTTCGAATGTCATACGTGACTAAATCGATCTGGCCTATTTTTAGTTTTCCAGGCTGACTATTGGTTAAGCCATACGAAATGCCGCTTACCAATAGCTTTCTGACTAACTCACCCGATAGATCGCAGCTAAACAAGCCCTTTTTTTCCAGGTTAGCGTATAGCTTATCCCCAATAACGGAGATACCCCGAATGGATGCCGCCTTTTCCTGGATAGTGGTTGGCTCGTAAAAGAAGCGGTGAAAGTAGTTTTCAGTTACCTTAACCTGGTAGGCGCCAAAACTGGTCCCTAACCACATCCAGCCGTTTCTGTCGGCGAAGAAACAGCGATTATCAATCGACTGGCCTGCCAGTTGCTCCTTCAAATCCAATAGGATTCCTTTGGTAACACTCCGCAATTGGGTGCCTGTCCAAATCATTCCGCTACGATCAAACGCGTAATAAATCGGGGAGAAAAACGCGGTTCTATCTTGCCGCAATGAAGCCGGTAGTTGGCGTCGATTCCCCAACGTATCTACCCTATAGAGTACTCCCTGTAGATCGGTGTCCGAACGGTAGGCCGTATAGAAAAACTCGGTGCCCGCATGTGGCGTGCCTAAGTCGACGGAGATGGTGCCTACATCATGTCGGAAGGTATGGAGAACACGTCCATCAGCGGTTAGTTCGACCAGTTGATTGCCATCAGCGATGGCCCAGACGGTGTTACGGGCGGTAACATGATGAATAACCAGATTTTTATAGCGAGCGAGGGGAACGTAATGTAGACCCGATCTGGGGTGGTAAGACACTAGGGTAGCCGGCTGGTAATTAGCGAGGAAGATCGTGCCATCAGGACTGCCAAACATGCGCTGTCCGTAAATCTGGGAGCTTGTCAGGGAACGCTTCTTGAACTTCTCTTCGAATGAAACTGCCGTGCCTGTTAATGGATTGAATAGGGTTATCTGCCTTTTCCCTTCAGTATTTGGGCCCATGAGCCACAAAAGACCATCGGCATCCTCGGCAATAGCCTCTATTTCATCGAAATCGAGCCCATTACGCTCTTTGGTGTAGGTGGTAAATTTCAGCCCATCGAATCGGTTTAGACCAAACCTGGTACCGAACCACATAAAGCCCCGCCGGTCCTGTAAAATGGCGTTTATTTCCCGATGCGACAAGCCGTTTTCAGGGCCATAGTGCTGCACAGAAGCGGCAAATTGCTGGGCTTTAGTCACCCAACAAAGGCCGAGTAGTATTCCGAGGATAAAGCTTACCGCTTTCAAGTTGACTAATAATGCGAACTAAATCAGCCTGTAAGTTCGCTCATTTGAGCCAATTTGTAGCAATTTTATATACACTGACAAGTCAATGCCAGGTAGATAAATTGTCAGATTTCAAACTAAACTCAACATCACATTTTTGTACTGACACGTTAGTTTTGAGAGCTTACCTAAACAGTTTGATAAACTTGCCGCGTCGACGACCGTCTGCATCAGAGGCCCGATTGTCGACATCAATCAGGGAACGGCAGTCTATGCCTGGGAGCAAACGGCGCACGTTATAATGCATCCCCCTCGGCTGATATAGTTGAAAAGCTAATGATGAGCATCTGGCAAGGCGATAATTGAACCGTCTCTACTAATTCTGACTTAAAATTCCCCCAGGACAACTCAACGTGAACGTTCTGATAGTAAGCAATTTATATGACAAGACATATGTTCCGTGAAACGCCCGTTTTGTGGCACATATCTACACACTTGTATCGTTCTAACAAAGACCTATATCATGGTACTCAATCAGTTTAGTAGATTAGGCTAAACACAAAGAAGACATAATGGCAGAATGATGAACTTGATGGAGTGCACTTTTGTAGTTACCTTGATCGAAAACTTCATTCCTATGGCCCTTGCATTGCCTGTTATAGCGCTCAGTCCAACCCTGCAGCCACGGCTCCTGACTGAGCAGGAAATCATCGCCCGCAGTCGACAAGGCGTGCTGCGCGTCGAGGCCGACCGCGTGGCCAGTTTGGTGGGCTTAACCGATAAGGAATTGGCAGCGTCCTTAGGCTTATCCGCTTCTTACCTGCACAGGCTGAAGGTTGACCAGCGTATCAGTCAGGATGC
Source organism: Spirosoma agri (assembly GCF_010747415.1). NCBI lineage: Bacteria > Pseudomonadati > Bacteroidota > Cytophagia > Cytophagales > Cytophagaceae > Spirosoma > Spirosoma agri. Next base: position 10,061 of record NZ_JAAGNZ010000013.1, read on the forward strand.
CTCCGAGCGGCGGCTGCTGCTAGAGAACCTGCTCCTGCACGCTCTAGATACCTTTGAGGAACGTAGCCAAACCGTCCTTAGCTGGCTACACTCACCCTTACGGGAGTTGGACTACCAAACCCCCTTACAGGCCTTGGATACCGTCACGGGCTATACGTTAGTCGACCGGGTGCTGGGCCGCATTGACCATGGTATCTTCGGATAAGCTACGGCCATCGTCTATCGCGTGGTGCGGCAGAAGTATGTCGACCGTCCCCTGGATGTTACCGGTACGTGGCTCAATTGAGGCCGTTGGAATCCATTGGGTGTTGGTATCCTCTATACAGCTGAGCATCCTGCTTTAGCTTTAGTAGATCCTGGTACATATGCCACAAGTACCCTACGATGAGCTACCCGCCTACCGGTTGTTCAGCCTGGAGTTACCCCAGGATAGCCAGCGGGTAGTGGACGCAGTTGACCTACCGCCTTACTGGCAGGAGAACACCTACACCCATAGTCAGCATCTTCTCGCTGATTGGCTCGCCAAGCCGGATGTGTTGGCCTTGGGTGTACCCTCCTCGGTGATGCCATCCGGGATCAACTACTTACTGCATCCAGCCCATAGTATCTATGGCTTCATACGGATCATTGACGAGAAGCCTTTAGTGATTGATCCCCGCCTGTGGTCGAAGTAGGCCAAGGCAACAGCTATTCCCTTCGTCTCAAGAGGGAGCCTTTTAGGAGATTCCTACATGTATTTAAACCTGCTGGGTTGAGAGTAGTATAATCAGGCAACATAGGTAAGTCACCACCGCTTCTTTGAGTAGGTTTGTCTAAACTACGCTTCCTGTAGAAACACGGATCCTGACTCCGGAAATCTGCTATGAACAGAAAACGCAAACCCTTGTTGCCGGTTATAGCTTTTGTCATTTTATCAGCCTCACAACTAAGTGGCCTTACCGCCTTTGCCCAAGGACCGGGTTTGGGACAAAGACTACCCCTACCTCCTATACCGATAAAAGGCGATACAACCCATACCCTATCCAAACACTTTATATTGGCCTCGGCAGCAAAAAAAGCACCGGATGCCAAGGGCTTTATTCAACGTTGGCTGGTGTTGGAACCGGTAAAGAAAGATATTGTCAGGAATAACATATTCACGGATAACTATCTCAGAACAACCTTTTCTGCCGATAATTTTTCCAGCGAATACACCATAGTTCCCAAAAATGGCCAAACGGTAAACGTGAGAAACCAGGACCTGAAGTGGTATGCGTTGGACAGCAAGACGTTCAACCTCAATTTATACCAGTTTACCTACGCCATCAATAAGCCAAAATTCGGCATACTGGTCTGGCTGGTCACGGTCATCGATTGCCCGGAAGAAATCAATAACGTCAGGATGGCTGCCGGATGTAATTCCGGCAGCATGTGGTGGTTGAATGGTCAGGAAGCCTTGATGCTGTCCGGTGACCGGGATATGATTGCCGATAATGGCACTTCTGCCCGTTTAACGCTTAAAAAGGGAAGAAACATTATCCGTGGGGCCGTCATAAACGGACCGGGCATGGCTAATTTCTGTGTTCGTTTTTTAGATGAAAACGGATCGCCCGTAAAAAATCTCAGTATTCGTTACGAATAATAAGGAGTCGTCTGTTTAAGCGGATTAAAACAAATTAGTACATGAATCGAATGAACGTAACCGGCCTGACTACTTCACTAGTTTTATTGATAACACAGATCGTACTAGCCCAGATCGGAAGACCCTTTATCCATGATCCCTCAACCATCACCGAATGTGACGGCAAGTATTACACCTTCGGCACAGGCGGTGGCGGATTAATATCCGAAGATGGCTGGACATGGCATGGTGGCGGGGTGAGACCGGGTGGTGGAGCGGCTCCTGATGTCCTCAAAATAGGGGATCGTTACCTGGTCGTCTATGGAGCAACCGGTGGTTCACCCAACCACAAAGGCGCTATCCTGACCATGTGGAACAAGACACTAGACCCAAAGGCCCCTGATTTTAAGTATTCTGAACCGGTTGTGGTGGCAACGTCGGATGGCTTTGAAGAGAACGACGCCATTGACCCCGGTCTAATGTTAGATCCCACTACCGGACGCCTTTGGCTAACCTATGGCACCTATTTTGGCTTCACTCGCCTGATCGAATTAGATCCTAAAACAGGAAAACTCAAGGCCGGAAATAAACCCGTGGATGTAGCCATCGTCTGTGAAGCCAGCACAGTCGTCTATCGCGACGGTTGGTACTACCTGTTGGCCACCCATGGCAGTTGTTGCGATGGGGCCAACTCTACCTACAATGTCGTGGTGGGTCGTTCAAAAAAAATAACCGGTCCTTATCTGGATAATGTCGGCAGAAGCATGTTAGAAGGGGGTGGTAAACTGGTGGTGGCGACCCGCGGAGGATTAATTGGCCCCGGGCATTTTGGACACATCATGTTAGAGAAAGGCGTTGAAAAAATGTCCATCCATTATGAAGCTGATTTAGAGCAGAGTGGGCGAAGCGTATTGGGCATCCTACCGGTGGTTTGGAAAGATGGCTGGCCTGTTGGAGGAGAAAAGTTTAAAGAAGGCACGTATGAGATTGAATCGGTACGACGGGGCTATAGCTTAGAATTGGCCGTTGATTTTACCCGAATGGCTATTGGATCCCGGGGTTTTGGTCAGCCCAACAATGACCCCATAAAGCCCGTTCCGGCTCAGCAATTAGACGATGTACTTAAAAACTGGCCAACCGGGAATATTAATTTAAGAATAGGCGACTACATGTCCCGTCCCCATCAACATTGGACGATTACCGATGCGCCTGATTCGACCGGCTATTTAGGTGGGCCCTATTATAAAATTGTCCTTGCCGGAACCGATCGGGCCTTAGCGGCCACTACCGATGCCGAAGTACTCACCGTACCAGCATTTACCGGCGCACCCGAACAGTTATGGCGAATCGATCAATTGACGGATGGCACCTACCGAATAATGCCCAAGATCGTACTGAATTCAGGAAAGAAGTTAGTGCTAGTATCTTCCGGAGACAGCACACCGACCTTGGCAGAATTTGATTTTAACAGCGATAATTCGAAGTGGAATTTCAGGGCTCAATAAGGATATTCATCACACGGCTGATGCTGTGAGAATGGCCTATTGTGTTACTCACTTCATCATTCTGTTCGTTGCTGAGTATTTGGTAACGCTTGTAAGGAGCGTTTACTAAGAATAGGTAACGACGGCAGAGTTTGATTGATCAAACTCTGCCATTGATAAGCTCCCGGATGGGCGCATTAACGACGGTCAGTGCTGCCATAAATTCACCCTGAAAAGCCGGTGTGCTGTAAGCTACTCATCTAAAGCCTATTTTAACAAATCGTTATGGCCATGACGGCTGTTTATATAGACCAAATGTATGAATGGCTAAACCAGCCTTGCCAGAATCAATTCGCACCCTAACGCTTGATGCAGTTACAGGCTTTAATTTAATTAGCCATTTATAGCCAATGGACTGCTTTCCGGTTGCCTCTGGAATGGATACCCAGTTTTTTCCTTCCGATGAATAATCGACTGACCAACCCGTGGTACGATGGCCCAGTTCAATAACCTCCTGCAACATCAATACGTCAAATGTTTTCTTTTTACCCAGATTGAAGGTTATCGTGTCCGTAACAGCATTATCACTCGTTGCGTAATAAGTGCTTTCGCTGTTATCGACCATATTAGTCGGTTTGTAATCACCCCCCCGTGGATGGAGTGATTTGACGACGGCATCGGTTGCCAGATTGGTTTTGAATGTAGCCTTAATTAACTGTTGTAATCCAGCCGCCCTCGCCGAAACGATAGCCGAAATCAGCCCACGCTTATCAGGTGGAAAATTCAATAGCAGTACGCTGTTATGACCAACCGAGTTAAAATAAAAATCCCACAAATCGGCCACACTTTTTACCCGCGCATCCTCTTCCTTATGATAAAACCAACTGGGACGAATTGACACATCAACCTCAGCCGGTACATAAGCGGTGCCATCCACCTCTCCGTGGTTTAGTTGGGCAATGTGGGCTTCTTCTTCCCGAATCGAAACCGGATTGATTGTTAACCAGCATGGATCGCCGGATAAGCCGGATTCGTTACCCATCCAGCGGCAGTTGGCGTAGCGGTATGAGTTTTTGGTACCAAAAACAACGCAGTTGGGTTGCAGTGTGCGGACCGTATCCGCCCAGCGATCATAAAAAGTAGATGTGATTTGATCAGCACCGGCACCATCCCACCATATTTCCCAGATGGGTCCATAGTTACGCAGTAATTCCGATAATTGATTGGCGTAATAAGTGCTGTAATCAGGTGTGCCGTACCGTGAATCATGTCGGTCGTGGGCCCCCAAATAGATGCCTGCTTTTATGCCCAAGTTCTGGCAGGCATTGGCAAACTCCCGTACAACATCACCCTTACTATTTTTCCAGGGACTATTTTTTACCGAATGATTTGTATAGGCGGTAGGCCAGTTGCAAAAGCCATCAGCATGTTTAGCAACGAAGATAGCGGTCGAAATACCGGCGCTCTTCAGTACACTTGTCCACTGATTACAGTTTAACGCCGTAGGATTAAATAATTGCGGACTTGCTGAACCGTCGCCTTCATTAACCTCTGCAAACGTGTTCATCCCGAAATGAAAAAAAGCAATCATTTCCCGGTGGTACTAGTCAATTTGTCTGGCATTGGGCACAGGCCCAACGGGAACCGGCGCTGGTTGTGCAACAGCTGTAGCCGCCATTGAAACGCAGACTACTGCGCCTAATCCAAGGTGCGTTTTTAGTTGAGTTAGTATTTGTTTTAAATTCATATGAGGATGGCCTTTAACGATTTGACTTAAACGTAGTGTTATCACTTTGTTGCCTGCCGGGCACACCTGTATACATCATCATTAGTTGTTGGCTAAGGCATGATGGTGAATGAAATACCAGCTTGATTTGGCACCGATTCGGCGCTATCATTTACTTAATTACCTGGTAAGCGAAAATCGGCGAATTTCGTAGACGAGCTGGTTCTTACCTGAAAACAGCGGTTCCTGCATTTTGCGAAGGACTAATTGGCCGGGTTCGAACGCCAGAATGCGAAAACTGCTCAATACAGTACCGGTTTTGCCGATGTACTGTAACGAATCGCCATTGATAATCTGGTAGCGAACGGGTCGCGCTTCGTTTTCCTTCCGCATGGTCATCGTACCTGTACCGTTGTAGTCGTAGATAATGTTCTCGGCATCGTTTTGTACGGCTTTCCGTTCCGTAAAACCATTGGCATAGCGGTAGATGGAATCTGTCTTCCAGACTCCTTTTAGGTCAGCCTCCGTTACGCGGAGCTTTGATTGACAACCCACCAGCAGCAGTGTAAAAAGGAGGAATGAGTAGGGCATTTACAGACTTTAGATATGGTTTAGTGGTGTCAGTGCGGGAGCACTAGTCCGGCCTAACACCACCCGCCTGTTAATTTACGTAGTACTGATTCTGTCTCAGCACCCCATTGCTCAGGTCGATTTCGCGCTGGGGTAGAGGGAAATAATAGTGCTTGGGCTTGACGAACGTACGGCTGGGTTTGTAGGGGCCACGATCTTTTTTGTAATGCGCCACGATGTCGATCAGGCCAGCTTTGTCCCAGCGCATGAGGTCCTGATGCCGTTCGTTTTCACCCGCCAGCTCGACTCGGCGTTCGTGCATAATGTCGGTCATAGTCGCACCCGTTTTCGCTTTCAGACCCACCCGCTTCCGTACGGCATTCAGTTCCGTATCGCCACTTTGCCCCGACCGGATTTTGGCTTCAGCAACCAGCAGGTAGACATCCGATGTACGCAGCCACGGTGCATTGAGTCCCTGATCCATGTCGCCCGCGTCAGTGAAACCAGTGTACTTGCGGAAGGCGTGGCCCGTTACACGCGTCAGATCGGGGGTGAAGGTACTGATACCGTTCGCTTTCCGGTCAACTTTATCACCATCAACCAGCACGGTATAGGCCCGGCGCGGGTCGCCCGTTTCAAACTCGTTGACAAGGTCGGCGATGGGTTCGTGAAAACCCCAGCCGCCCCACGAACCTACGGTATGGTAGTAGGCTGGTGAATCATCAGTCGTCCAGCCCGATTTGTATTGCAGCGAGAACAGGATTTCTGAGTTATTTTCTGTGTCGAGTTGAAAGTTCTGGTCAAAGCTCGGGGCCAGTTGATAGGCGGTGTTACCAATCACTTTGGTTCCGGTGGCAATTGCTTTGGCCCACTGCGACTGGTATACATACAGCTTGGTCAGAAACCCATTGGCGGCTCCCTGCGTGGCTCGGCCCACGTCGCTGCCCCCATACGATACCGGTAGCAGACTCGCTGCTTTCTGAAAATCAGACTCGGCCTGCGCCTGCACCTCGGCCAACGACGACTTGGCTTTGTTGAAATTGCCCGCCTGTACGTCGGCTTCGAGAAGGATAGGCACTTCACCGTAGATAACCGCCAGTCGCCAGTAGACGAAGCCGCGCAGAAAGTACGCTTCGCCCAGGCTGCGGTTGCGGATGCTCTCGTCCATCGTCACCTTCGGCGCATTGATCAGCACGGCGTTGGCGCGGGAAATCACTTCGTACTTCGTCGACCAAGTGTTTAGAATGTGGGTGTTGGTTGGATCGAAGGTGAACAGCTCAAGCGATGTTTCATCAGGATGGTCGCCCGCCCGGTTCATGTCGTCGGAGCAGTTGTCGAAAGTATATTCGGTATGGGCGAAACCGTCTTCATCGAGCAGGGGCGCGTAAATCGCGTTGGTCGCCGAGACGACGTCGTCGCCATTACGCCAGAACTTGTTCGATGCTGTCAGGCCGTAGGGCGTCGATTCGAGCAGGTTTTTCTGGCAGCCGGTCAGGCTCATAATAAGCAGCATACTGGCTAGTACAGGTATATGTTTCATCGGAAGAAATGCCATGTTAAAGTGTCGTTTCAGACAGAATTCGGTGGATTTAAAAAGCCAGTGTCGCGCCCAGCGTGAACGTACGAGCCTGCGGGTACTGTGCGTAGTCGACGTTTTGCTGCGCGTACTGCCCCTGCGACCGGTCGCCGTCGGCAAAGCCCAGTTCGGGGTTCAGGCCGGAGTACTTCGTGAACGTAAACACATTCTGTCCCGTCACGTACACACGCGCCTGCAACAGGCCGAGCCGGCTCATCAGCGGTTTGGGCAGCGTATAGCCTAGGGTCAGGTTTTTCAGCCGTAGAAAGTCGCCCCGCTCAATGAACAGGTCGGAGGTGCGAAAGTTGCGGTTCGAGTTGTTGATGCTGACGCGCGGGATGCTGTTGCTTGTGTTCGGACCCGTCCAGCGATTGGCTTCGTTGGCGTAGAGGTTAAACGAGTAGCTGGCGTCGAGCCCCTGCATTCGGTCGGCGTTGTAAATGTCGACGCCACCTTGTCCGAGGAAAAACAGCGTCAGGTCGAAGCCCTTGTACGTCAGGCCCGTGTTCAGGCCGTACGTAACTTTCGGTTGAGGACTGCCCAGAATCGTACGGTCGTTGTTGTCGATCACGCCGTCGCCGTTCAAATCCTGGAAGCGTACGTCGCCGGGGTGAATCAGGCCCTGAGCCCGGCGTGGGTCATTGGCCAATGCCGGGTCGGCGTCGATCTCGCCCTGCGTCTGATAGAGGCCGTTGGTCCGCCAGCCATAGAACGTGCCGTACGCGTAGCCTTCGTAGCTGCGGGTAATTTCCTGATCGGTACGCCCGTAGGTCTGCGACCCCAGGAAGCTGCCCGGCGTTAGGAGCTTGGTGATCCGGTTCTTGATGAACGTCGCGTTGCCGCTGACCGACAGGGTTAGGTCGCCGACTTTCTGCTGATAGCTCAGTTCCAGTTCAAGACCCTGGTTACGAAGCTGCCCTACGTTCTGATCGGGAATGGAGGCCCGGCCCAGCGTGCCCAGCGACGGGGGCGACAGCAGCATGTTCTTCGTATCTTTGATAAAGTAGTTGATCGACGCCTGAATCCGGTTTTGCAGGAAGCCCGCGTCGAGTCCGAAGTTGCTCATCTCAGCCGTTTCCCAGCCGATATTCGCGTTGGCCAACCGTCCCTGCGCCGAACCCGACGTGTTCTGATCGCCGAATGAGTAGCGGTAGTTCGAGTTGATGAGCGCCAGATATTGCAGCGAACTGATGTTCTGATTACCCAGCTGACCCCAGCCGCCGGTTAGTTTCAGGTTGCTGACGGTCGACAGGGCGTTCTTGAAAAAGGGTTCGTCGGAGATGCGCCAGCCCAGCGAGAAGGCGGGGAAGTAGCCCCATTTGTTGCCCGGTGCGAATTTCGACGAGCCATCGGCGCGGAAGGTAGCCGTCAGCAGGTAGCGATCTTTGTACGCGTAGGTGCCCCGGCCGAACACCGATTGCAGCGCGTCGTAGCTGCGGCCCCCGTCCTGCCCGTTGCCAATGGCGACAATCGAACCGGCGTAGCGCATGTACCGCAGGTCGGCGTCTTCACTGGCGAATTCTCGGCCCCGCGTTCCCGAATACAGGTCGTTGAATGTCTGCGAGGTGTAACCGCCCACCAGCCCGACCGTGTGCTGACCAAACGATTTATCGTACGACAGAAAGTATTCCTGCAAAAACGCCCAGTACTTGTCGTTGGTGAGCGTCAGCTGGTTATACTGATTGGTGCGGTACTGATCGATGATTTTGACGCCAAATTCACGCGTGTTGGTAAAGGTCGCGTCGAGGGCGAGATTGGCGCGGGCTTTGAGTCCTTTCACGATCTCGAACTCACCCGTCACGCTGCCCAGCAGCCGATTACGGGCGTTGTCTTTATCCTGCGTGTCGATGGTGTACTGCGGGTTGTTGATGTCGCCAAACGCGCCTTTGCCCTGCGTGGTGCTGTAGGTGCCGTCGGCGTTCATTACGGGCAGGCCGGGGTGAAACCGGATCGCGCTCCAGAGCAGCCCGTCCTGCGCCGAAAGTGTATTCGGCGCATTGTCGTGGGTGTTGGTAAACTGAAGGTTCTGCCCGATTTTGAGCCGTTCAGTGATCTTGTGATCGGAGTTAATGCGGAACGTGTAGCGTTTGTAGTACGAGTTGCCGATGATGCCCATTTCATTGTAATACCCGCCCGAAATGGCAAACGATGAGTATTTGCCACCCCCGCGCAGGGCTACGTCGAGGTTTTGCGTCGTGCCCTGCCGCAGAATCTGATCCTGCCAGTTGGTTTGCTGGGTCTGGTATTGTGCATCCTGCCAGATCGATGGAACCGTCAGTGCGTCGTTGGTATACGCTTCTCGTTTGATCGCTGCCAGTGTGGGCGCGTCGAGTACGGGTAGTGTTTTGATGCGGTTTGATACGCCTGTGTAGCCGTTGACGGTGAACCGAAGTTTATCGTCGAACCGGCCGCGTTTGGTCGTGATCAGGACAACACCGTTGGCGGCCCGCGTCCCGTAGATCGCGGAGGCCGACGCATCTTTCAGGACGTCGATACTCTCAATATCGTTGGGGTTGACGTCATTCATGCTACCGGCTGGCACCCCGTCGATGACGATCAGCGGGTCGGCGTTGTTGACCGTGCCTAGTCCCCGTATACGAATAGAGCCCGCATTGCCCGGTGCACCCCCGTTCCGCACGACGTTGACACCAGCCGCCCGGCCCTGTAACGCCTGCTGCGCCCCACCCGACGGCAGATTTTGAATGTCAGCTCCTTTCACGGCGGAGATGGCTCCAGTCACGTCTTTCTTTTCCTGCGTACCATACCCGACGACTACGACTTCGCCCAGTTGCTGGATGTCGTTTTTCAACGTTACGTTGATCGATGCACGGTTGCTGACCGGCACTTCCTGGGTGGTGTAACCGATAAACGAAAAGACCAGCGTGCCGTTTGCGTCGGGAACGGTCAGCGAATAGTCACCGTCGGTATTGGTAACGGTGCCGGTGTTGGTACCTTTCAGCAGGATGCTGACGCCCGGAATTCCCTGTCCGTCCTCGCCCGTTACCCGACCCCGTACCGTCACGGCAACCGCCTGTCCGGCATTGGTCAGCTCCGATTGGAAACTGATCGGTGTTGGTGCTGAAGATAGTGTTTCGAGTCCAGCCTGCTTGACCGATTTTACGATGAATACGCCTTTTTTGACCTGTTTGACGATCAGGTTCTGCGGGGTGAGCAAGCAATTCAACGCGGTTTTCAGATCTTTCGCCTGCATCCACTCGTCCGACGGCGTGGGTCGGTTATCGAGTGTGGTGGCGGCATAACCAATCGTTACACCGTAGCGCCGTTCCAGTTCAGCAAGAGCGTCGCGGGTAGAGCGAGTGGTTTTAGTATGATAAACAGACTGACTTTGTCGAGTCGTTGCCAGTAGTTGAGAGTCAGTATGTTGCGCGTTTAGTAACTGACAGCCCAGCAGGGTCAGTAACAGACCGGTCGCCAGGGGTCGGTAAGCGGGTAAATCGTTCATCATAGTACGGGTGGTTGGGGAAGTTATGGGGGTAAGTTGGTTGGTAGAAATTGGTGGCCCAGTTTATAGTTTCGGTGTAATACGGATGTGTTTTGGGGAGAGTGTGGATACCGTGAGGTCGTTGGCTTCGGCAATGGCAGCTAGTATTATGTCGGGGTCACGGGTGGGCAGATGGATGGTCATCCGGCGATTACGTAGCGTAGAATCGGCGAACTCGATCCGGTAGCCGAGGTCCTGCGTCAGCAGATCGGTCATTTCACCCAGTGTCGTGTTATCGAAAATAAACTGTCGCGTTGTCCAGGCGCTGTACACGGCTGGCTCGACCCGCCGACGAACAATGGATTGCTTCGTATTCGCGGGTATATCAACCAGTTCACCCGGTACCATATTGATGGGATTCGACTGACTGGCGACGTGCAGCCGGACGCGCCCGCTATTGAGCACGACGCGCGTCTGTCGCACTTGCTCATCAACGGTGAAGACCGTGCCCAGTACTTCAACCCGTAGCTGATTAGGCGTCTCTACGATGAATCGCTGGTTGTTCAACTGATGGGTAACCGAAAATTGCGCCTTGCCCGTCAGCCACACCGTCCGGGGTTCGTCGGCCGACCAGCGCCGGGCAAACCGAACCGACGCGCCGGTATTCAGCACGACCGTCGACCCATCGGACAACGTTATCGTCCGGGGGGCATCTGCTGTCCCGCTGTATTCGGTCATGCTTATATTCAGCCGGTACATGACCAGTCCCACTGCCAGCAGCAACAGGCTACTCAACGCGACCGTGATACCTAGCCGGCGTCCTGGAGCGGGGGCTGAACGATGCTGACGAACCGGGTAAGTACGAGCTGGCTTGTCTTTTTGGGCCTGAATAGCCGCCCAGACCGTTGCCTGTGCGTCAGCCGGTGGGACGATGTAAGGCAACTGCCACATCATTACAAACTGTCGGGCAAGCCGAACATCGTCGACTTTATGGGGGCGCTGATGCAGCCAGGCTTTCCAAACAGCCGCGTTTGCGGAGTCGGGATGTTTTACCCAGTCAATAAAATCGGGATGGGCCGCCAGCTCCTCCGCCGAAAAATGATCGTACTGATGCATGCCTGCTCGCTGGAATCAATGGACTACAGCCTAACGTTTCTGGTTTCAAAAGGGCAATGGCAGCTTTGCGTTGGTTTTACCGGTTTTATAAAGAATTTTTTAACTAATTACTGCTCAACCCCCGGAATACGTTGGACGTGATCAACTAGACTAAACAAAACGAACACGAGCCAAGTGAAGTTGGAGGGGTTTAATTGACTGCGTAATTTCTCTAGTGCCTCATGGATCAGATTGTACACACTGCGGGTTTTGAGCGTCATGATCCCGGCTATCTCGGCGTAGGATAGCTCGTTGATGTACAGCAACGTAATGGCCTCTCGCTGGCGGTTCGTTAGTTGATGGATCGCTTGCTGCAATAGCGCTTGCCGCTGCTGGGTGGTTTCCTGTGCAATTAGTTCAAATTCATGCGAGAACGACTGGGTAACCGGGTTCGTTTCATCTAGAGCTGTTGCAGAGACAAAAGAGGCTTGCAGGCGAATAGTCCGGTATACGTGCCGACGCATCGCTTTGAGCAGGTAAAATTTAATAGAGACATCCGTCGCCAGATTTCGGCGGCTTCGCCAAATTTCAATAAATAAGGTTTGAATGCAATCCTTTACCAACGCTTCGTCCTGAGCAATGTGATAGCCATATTGATACAGGATCGAGAAGTAGGTTGAATAGATAGTCGAAAAGGCCTGTTCGTCACCAGCCTGAAACTGCTGCCATAACTCACGTTCATTCGAGGTCTCCATTCGTTTGTCGGTTCCGAAGATCTGAATTGCAGGAACGGCTTGTTGCCTATTGGACAGGTAGTTTGCAGAAGGCCGTTTCTACTGGTTACGACGAAGCTACTAAATATCTAGTGATAAATACCTAGATATAGTTAGAATACTAATGGGCTCGCAGAGATAGTGGGACGAACATAGGAGTCCAGCGGAATGAAGAGGGTGGCGTATAAAAGGTAATCAAGTGATCTGACCGACCGTAGAGATTAGTTCTCTGAATGCCTACCTAAGGTTTCTGATTAACTTAGCATTTCCAGAAAGGCCTTATTTAAGATGCAGATATATGAATACTCTTTCGGCAAAGTAAGGTGCCTTTAATGAGATCGAAGATATAATCTTATTATTGAGTGTAAGTAGAACACTTGCTATCAGGTTGGCTCTCTTGATTAATAGCTCATTATCTACACAAATTCCTTTTGTAGAAGCAAAATACCGTTCGTGTATTAGGCTTTGCCTAGTACCTGGCAATACAATAAGATTGTGCAAATTCATTGTGATAGGTACCTCCAAGCAACTTAATTAAACGTATAAGTATCTCTCGTACTACTAACCCCTCCCTCCATGCGCCATATCTTGACTACACTCCTAGTTTTGCTCTCGGTTTCTCTTTGGGCCCAACCCTCCCAAAAATGGTTGTTCAAAGTCGGTAAGCTCTATGATGCTGAGCATAAAACGTTTCTGACTAATCAACAGATTCTGGTCGTCAATGGCATCATCCAAGCAGTTGGACCAAACCTAACTAAACCAGTAAATACCAAGGTGATCAATCTTGGCCAATGTACAGCAACGCCCGGTCTAATGGATATGCATACCCATCTGTTGATCCACCAAAAGCAACGGAAAGATGGCCTGGAAATGGCCTCGAAGGTGCCAGCTAATGAACGCGTTCGACAAGGACTAGTGTTCGCTAAACTTAACCTAGAAGCCGGTATCACCACGGTTCGTGACTTGGGCAACTCGGGACAATATTTAGATCTACAATTGCAGAAGAGGTTAGCCCATGAGCGCACAATCGGTCCTACCATGTATGTCTCAGGCCCAATCATCAGCCCTCCTGGTGGTCAATTTTACAAACCTGCTGCCGCGGACAGTTTTTTAATTGACCAGGAATACCGGGTGGTTAAAGGAGCCGTCGATGCGAAAGCGGCTGTGGAAGAACACATCCAAAGGGGGGTCAACGTCATCAAGGTCTGCATGAACAACGACAAGCGCGTACTAGCCCCTGAGGAGATCAAAGCTATTGTCGAACGAGCTCATCAACAGGGTCTTTCAGTCACCGCTCATGCCACCTACGATGAGTCGGCAAGAGACGCCGTTTTAGCGGGCGTAGATGGCATCGAGCATGGCTACAGCTTATCGGACAGTACCTTACAGCTGATGGCTCAGCGGGGCACTTATCTAGTACCTACGGACGTATCCAAGAAAACAGCTGATATAAAAGTGGCTGGAATTGGCATGGTCGGCAAAGAAGCCGAGGACTACGCTACTAACTTTCTTAAGGCCATACACAATCGACTGAGAAGGGCCGTGGCGAAGGGGGTTACTATTGTAGCCGGTTCGGATTACTATGGTGATATTGCTTTGATAGAACGGGGTAAAGGTGCGGTTGATGTGCTGCTAGCCTACCACGAAGCGGGTGTTCCAGTCGGTGATGTACTGCGTTATGCAACCTATAATGCTGCCAAAGCCCAAGGTATAGCCGACAAGGTTGGCCTCATTAAGGCAGGCCAGAAAGCGGATATTGTGTTTTTCAGCGGGGACTTGGAGCATAATTTTGCTCAATCGCTATTCAGCGTCAAGTTGATTGTGAAAGAAGGCCATCTAGTTCATCCACCTGCTGACACTTCGGCTGGCCGAAAGAATCTTAGTGCTGGTTCCAGGTGATGGTGTAGGCAACTAAGTGGGTGATCAGGTTACTGTGATTAGGCCCATTGTTCATTTCATCATGTAGACTAAGAAACCAGGTCATTTAAGCCGTTCTGGTTTATATACTAGTGCAGTCTCCTGAAACGCCCCATTTGAGGAGCAGACAGATGAAGACTCCTTCGTCTTACCGGGGAGCGATTTATGAGAATGTATCAAAGAGGGTTTACAAATCTGAGATAACCCTCCAAGCCTTGTAAAATGAGGATTATTGAGGATATATTTGGGCGTCTGTAAATCACGACACGATGGATTACTGCACAGTAGAATCAGGGGTTGAGGCAGATCAAATGTGGCCACCAATCAACGATGTTCGTCAAGAAGCTGGTAATGTCGTGCCAGTCTACGGCCAACCACAGAATCTAGTTTTTGACGAAACATCAAGCCGTATTGATTACCTAAAGCGGAGAGAACCTCGCTTAATCCTGAGATGCTACCAGCTGAATGAAGACAATGGCAAAGAAACAAACCGCACGGCGGACCGCCTCAACAGTAGCCAATACCGGACCCGCTAGGTACGTCGCTTATTATCGAGTGTCCACCAAGGCACAAGGGGATTCTGGCTTAGGACTGGAAGGGCAACGCAGTGGCCAACTACGTGAAAGGGGATATAGTAGCCGAATACACCGAAGTCGAATCCGGCAAGAACAACCAGCGCGTTCAACTGGCAGCGGCCATCGATCGGGCAAACAAGGAAGGCGCTGTGCTAGTGATCGCCAAGCTCGACCGGTTGAGTCGCAATGCGTCGTTCATATTCACGCTGCGGGATTCAGGGGTAAACTTCCAGTGTGTCGATATGCCCGATGCGAATACATTGACCATTGGCATTTTTGCTACCCTGGCTCAGCACGAACGCGAACTAATCAGCTCCCGAACCAAGGCCGCACTACAGGCTAAGATTGCCCAGGGTGCACAGTTGGGTAGGCCAGAGAATCTGACAGCCGAAGCGCAGCGGAAAGGAACCGAAGCTACTCGACGTAATGCGATGCAGAACTCAGACAATCGACGAGCCACTATAGTAGCTGAACTGATGATCAAGGCAGGGAAGAACTATACCCAGATTGCTGAACACCTCAACCAAACCGGATTCCGGACCGTTCGAGGCTGTGAGTTCCAGGCTACGCAAGTGATGCGATTGCTTAAACGGATGCAATCTTTTCTTGGATGAACGTAGATCACTGTCTTCGCTTTAATCCGTCTTACCCGCTGTCGGCGCTTGGCACCCAACTACAAAAAAGCCGTATCCAACTTGGATACGGCTTTCCATCAATATAACTAACTCAACTGGCTTAGCTTCGGCAAAGGCCTCCGCCGTAACCACTTGATCCGATAAGGCGACTGGCCCAACAACAGCGGCTGGTCAGTTTACCCAGTCAGCGAGATGAATTCGCTTCGCCAAGACCGGTTGACCGACAACGAAGCCTGCCAGGGGGCTACCCCCAGCACGATCCGTGGGCAACGGGAATTGGCCAGCCGTCTGATGAGGGCGGCTAACCGGTTCCCATTGCATTCATCGAGTTGCATCAGCCTGGTTGTTGTAAAGGCGTCGTAAGCGGTCCCGGGAGCGTTTCAGCCGCATTTTGACCGCGCTTTCCGACAACCCATAGTGCGCACCAAGTGCCACCACCGATAAGCCCTGCTCATACCGGAGTTGTAGCAAACGACGATCCGCCGGGGGCAGCTCATCCAATACGCGCTCAAGTAGCCGACACGGGTCCGTTTCATAGGAGTAAGCCGCGAAGTTCGCCACCAAGTCAGCCGATAGGGGCTCGGTTGGCAGCCGTTTGGCGAGTCGATGTTGGTCCAGACAGTAGTTGTGGGCAATGGCGTAGAGCCAAGTTGAAAAGCTCGACTGGCGCTCGAAGGAGTCGAGCTTGGTATACACTTTCAGGAAGATGTCCTGGGTGTAATCCTGAGCAGCCTGGGCATCGTTGGTAAAGGAGAGGCACTTGCGGTACACTTTGCCAATATACCGCTGGTAGAGCGTCTCAAAGCTGTGGTGGGTCGGGGTAGTCTGTAAACTGTGGACGAGTTGTTCGTCGGCCGGAATGCGTTTTTTCATCGTCATTGAGTGTTAAGGAAGCAGCCAGTGGTCGCTAGGCTAATCTCCTGGGAGCCGTCCACCATAGGGTAGACGGCTCCCAGAGGAAATCACTTAGAAGGTCAGCAGCTTGACCTGCTGGTACTGGGTAGGCGTGCTTATTTGTAAGAGTAAAATCCCGGTACTAGCGCCCAGAGGCAAACTCACTCGCTCTAGGGCACCCGCCTGGTCGATTCGCTGCGTATGGACTGGCTTGCCCTGTAAATCCACCACGTTGAGCTGCACCGGTTGACCCGGTACGCCACGGATCTCCACGTCAGCGGTGTTACCTTCGATGGGGTTACCCAGTACCTTGACCTGCAAAGGCGAACCCGCTTCGCCACTACCCACCCGGGCCGCCGGGGTGCATCCCGCCAGCCAG
>NZ_JAAGNZ010000014.1 GCF_010747415.1 Spirosoma agri
TCTTTCTTCTGATCCATGCCGAGAGATTTGACTAGATAGGCCGTCGGATTTTTAATGTTGGTCCGCAGCCCATTGGCCAGTTCAGAGTCGACCCGATAAAAGGTCTCCAGCAGACTATAATCTGAAATGATGAGGTCTTTCTGCCAGGGCTTTAGTTTATAGCCTTTCATTAATTGCCAGGCAGTGGTAACGGCCTCGTTGATAGACATTTTATTAATTTGCTGCTGGTCCTGCTTCACGGCTTCAGCAGCTAGTTGATGAGCTGTCTTTACAGAAAATTCAAGTTCGGTAATGGTTTTGCCAACCTTTCGCGAAGGTACCCATTCTAGATTGATATCAGCCTTATGCAACAGTTCGCGTTGTGCAACATCCAGAAGGTTAGTTTTAAAATCATTCCAGCGGTACGTGGGCTTGCAGTTTAGCAGGTTGCGTAGTTCTTCCACATTGTACTTGAAGGTATGCTGACCACGGTTGTGAAACATGCTGACAATCTCATACATGCGCATGGCATAGGTCGATGTGAGCGAGAGCATAACATCGACATCGTACTGAGTATAACGTTGGCCAAGCTCTGCGAGATAAGGGACTACCTCTGTCAGAATTGTAACCTCAAGGACCTTTACCCCGCTGATATTATGTGCTGTCCTAATGAGGGGGAAAGGGGTTAGAAAAGTAAAATTCTTACTTTTCTCGTTCCTGTAGCAAATCTGCTTCTTCGACATTTTTCGCGCAGCGGCTTCTACTTGATCATAATGATTTTTGCTTAGCTCGATGAAAGGCACCTGCACTTTTAAGTTCTGCTTGGGTTCGATTTGACCCTTATACGATATATAA
This sequence comes from Spirosoma agri, assembly GCF_010747415.1. NCBI lineage: Bacteria > Pseudomonadati > Bacteroidota > Cytophagia > Cytophagales > Cytophagaceae > Spirosoma > Spirosoma agri. The sequence continues at coordinate 835 of NZ_JAAGNZ010000014.1, forward strand.
CCCACTTGGTTTATAACCAGTGTGACTATCTTTTTTTCTAACTCCGTAAATTCCTGTCGCGACTCGGTAAATAAATTAGACTGAAAATTTTTAGGATGCTTCGTGTAGATGGATTGGAACGGAAATGCATCTACTTCAACAGATTCAGAAGCCATGAAAAGGGCCATTTTGTGGTGAGTAAATATATAGAATATAATAACAAGCTGGCAAAAGTTTATCGGTTATTCCTAGGCTAGACCTCCCTAAACCTTGTTTTTGTCAGGCAAAAGCTCAAATAACCCGTCTATCAACCATGCCATATACTTTCCTATGAGACTTATACCTAGTATAATCTGTAGAAATATATAATTTATCTAAATAAAATACAACACCTCCCTAAACCTTGTTATTCTATTACTGACCTCCCTAAACCTTGTTATTGACCTCCCTAAACCTTGTTATTGACCTCCCTAAACCTTGTTATTCTAAGCTCACTGACCTCCCTAAACCTTGTTATTGACCTCCCTAAACCTTGTTATTCTCTTCGCAAACAATTGATTGTCTGTTAGTTATGAGCCCCCTAAATCAATCAAAAGAAACTATTGATAAAAGATAAAATAAATCAAAACGTCGATTTTGTTGAAAAGGGGAAAAAGTTTAGCAAAAAAAAACTACTTATGTACTTTTCTAGTAAAATATTAGTGTTGATCAACGCCATTAATATTATAGTTAAAAATTGTTGATTAGGCTCCTTGACAATACTAGATATAATCTTCCCTATTAACAGATCGAGTAAGACTAACACACTCTCAAATGCTCTTGCCAGTTGGTTATGTATCGTTTGTGCTGTTCCCTATCGAGTGATCAGGTTTTGTGTAGAGTCTATCCCGTCTGTCTAAACTCAATCGGCGTCATAAAGCCAAGTGTTTGGTGAGGGCGTTCTGTATTGTAATTCTTCATCCAGTTTGCAACCACCTCTCGGACCTGAGCTAAATTACGAAACAGATAGGCATTCAATACTTCCCGGCGAATACTCCAGTTAAAACGTTCAATAAAAGCATTCTGAACGGTCTGCCGTTGCGGTAAGCTTATCTGGTTGAATCCAATGCAAACGAATTTGAGTTACTTTCACACCATTCCGTTAATGCCGTACTGATAAACTCAGGCGGCCACCGCGCGGACCATTGTCACAGTGTAAGCAAGCTGGTTTCCCATAACTTTCTATCAACTGTTCCAGAAAGCGAATGACTCGTTTAGTAGGCAATGAGTAGTCTACATCAATACCTAATGCCTGTCTATTATAATCATTCAACACGTTAAGAGTCCGAAATCGACGACCATCCCGTAGTGCATCGAACAGCACGGCTGCCGCATAAAATCTAACGACCATACTTTGTTCACTGCCATGGCTTTGGGTAAAGGTTGTCGCACTCGATCAGGCAAGCGCCTACGTTTTCGCTTGGGCAGATTCAAACCTAGTTGGCGATAGACACGCCAACTAGGTTTGTGATTATAGGCGTGGCCTTGCTGGAGTAGCCGATGTCGAATCTTCCGCACCGGCGGCTCGGCAAAAGCCCCACCCGGGATGACGACGAGCAACCGTTTGGATGACCTGTTTAACTTCAGTATCTGGCTGACGCTTGGATTGATAAGCAAACATTCGACGGCTTTATCCGGCTAGACGACAAGCCCGTTGCTGACTAAAGGCTTTTGCTTTGACAATCCACTGCGCTAACTGACGACGTTAAGCAGGTCCTACCGCAGCGTCGGACCGTCACTTTTTTTGAGTGCCTCCTTGACGATCTCATGCTCTAAGCTTAGCTCGGCGTACATCCGCGCGGGCGGCTCTGTTCTTGAGTCGCCGGTTTTCTTCGAGGTCTTTCAATCGTTTCAGTTCGGAGACTTCCATCCCGCCGTACTTCTGTCGCTCCGGCGCCCCGGTTCCAATTATAGAAAGTGGCTTCACTAATGCCATGTTCGCGGGCAATTAGCACAACGGTTTGGCTAGCCTGCTGTTGTTTAAGAATGGCAACTATTTAGGCCTCGCTAAATCGCTGGGCCGCCGGAGCGGTTTGCTTTCATTTTTCTTCCCTTTTATGAAAAGTTAGGGGAAGACGCTATTTTTCAACTGATCACTTTTGGAGGAAGCTTACAAAACTAATTGACTAAGTGTTCCACGATTATTTTACACTCCTTAAACATCCGTTCAACGAGTGTAAAACAAGGGATATTTCACTTATATTTGAGAGGGTGTAACTCAACTACCAACATGAAAAGCTATCCGCATTTTTGACTAGCAACCTCTTTATTGTGTTGCTGCTGCTCGGCATCTTAGGCTATCAGGCTTATCTGTCGAGGCAGTTTATAAGGTCGCCAGAAGGACAGAGTCGGAAGCGGCACAGGCTGCCTTTAAACTTGACAATCTTGATTCTTCCAATAACTAGTAAGTCGAGTTACGCAAGCGGGATTGTTTCATGAATCTGCACGTATTGTCACAGCCATGTAGCTGTTATAAATAACAACAAAGGATTGCCAGTTTGTCAGGAATAACACAAAGCGACTTGTTGATCGATTTCTTAAATGCAATCCAGAGTTGCATTTGGAGGCCAGACCATTCGAGGCTGCCGATTTGTTAAATGTGACTCAGGATCACATTTGAGATTCGAGGCCTTTAGAACCCCCATTTTTGGGGTAATTAAAACCGGCAATTGGCAACGATTTTAAATCAACGCGACTATCAAGGATATGCGGCATTGTTGGAGGGATAGGGATTAGTAAAACAGCACTTAATACACAGTCCTGATTTCAAATCGGAACTGTACAGTCAACTGAGCCGGGATTCTTTGCTATTCCACTTGGAACAGCAAACCTTGACAGTCCGTGTTTAAAACGGAGGCTGTCAAGGGTGTGATTTAAACGCGGACCCTTTAATGTACGCCAGCGGTACATTTAAACTATCTGACTTAGGAGTATCAAGGGCTATCGATATTAGGACTGCTCAAATCTGCGCAGTCCTATTTTGCTTTTCTATTTGAATAAGCAAAAAAAAGGGTCGCGGTTGAAACGCGACCCATAAGCTGTGAACGTTATAGCCCTGGCTTGGTCAGCTCAAATCTGAGCCCGCTAACCCCCGCCTAATTCAAAGAGTAACTATCTGATTACCAAAAGCGTTACATTTTGTCACGCCGAGGCAATTTGCCAAATTAATAGGTTAATGTCAGCGTTGCAATTTGCGACGCTGACAAGGTGAATCCAGATTTGGATTGGTCGGTCAAAAGTTGGATCAATCGGCTCAAAGTTGAGCCGATTAGATATAAAGGTTTATAATCGCGAATGTAATCACAATCGAGGGCGTAAGTTGTTTGTGTTGTTATGGCTAAGAAAACAGTAAAATCGGTCTCCTCCGATTTGAAGGCATTAAAGTATGTGGCTTATTACCGGGTGTCCACCAGGGCGCAAGGTGATTCGGGATTAGGACTGGAGGCACAACGTTACTCAGTGGCCAACTACGTGAAAGGGGTTATCGTGGCAGAATACACAGAGGTTGAATCCGGAAAAAACAACCAGCGCGTTCAACTGGCTGCGGCTATTGATCGTGCAAAGAAAGAGGGCGCGGTGCTGGTCATTGCTAAACTTGATCGACTGAGCCGTAACGCGTCATTCATTTTCACGCTGAGGGATTCGGGGGTAAACTTTCAATGTGTTGATATGCCCGATGCCAATACTCTGACCATCGGAATCTTTGCAACACTGGCACAGCATGAGCGGGAACTGATCAGTAGCCGAACCAAAGCCGCGTTGCAGGCTAAGATTGCTCAGGGCGCTACGCTAGGCAAGCCCGAGAACTTGACACCAGCGGCCCAAGCTAAGGGAGTAGCCGGTAACGCGCTCCGGGCAGCTAACAACGAAAATAACCGCCGGGCCTCATCAATGGCTACTATGATGCACAAGAATGGTAAGAACTACACCCAGATCGCCGATGAGTTGAACCGGGCGGGTTTTCGTACCTCGATGGGCTGTCAGTTCCAAGCTACGCAAGTGATGCGATTGCTTAAGCGAAAGGTTGAGGTTGCTAGTTGACAACCGGTATTTATTCCACACTCAAGAATTGGTCATTTTGAGCACAGCCGAAGAAAAAGATTATGTCTTGGCCTACTCAGGGATTTACATGTGATTGACCTATACGGGAAAGGTTTCTTACTTGGAGAAGAAAGCCCTTTGAGCCCTCTGTTCTATAAACACCAAACAGAGTTGCTTCATCGTGAATACATCAGCGTTCATCTAGGCCAATCTGAAAAAGGTAGTGACGAAAAAAAATGTGATATTAACCCCGGCGGGGGTGGTATTCATGAATAATGGAGGCTACTCGCTACCGGAACAGGAAGAACTAAAAGAGGAGCGTCGGAAGCAATTGGACTGGAACTGGCGACGTGGTTTTGAGTCTATTTCAACATTTGTGTTTCTTACAGCCCTTATTGTGGCTACACTCACTTTTTCGAATACACCTAAAGAGAGTAACATCAAAGCACTGCGGTTGCAGGTCGATTCACTAAAGCACGTGAAGCTGTCGACAACAGTAACCCCGCCAGTCAGCGGCACTTCATTCAAAAAGAAGCACTAGGTGTAGCACAGACGTACTACAAAAGTGGTGCAACAGGCTTTACCTGTTTGTCCGAGAAGAGTACAGCGTACCATACTCAAGATAAATATACTTATCAATATGCACTCGCCCAATAACCACAGGGGTCAGGATTTCCTCCTATTACTCTGTAGTTATTTGATATGTTTGGTTAAATGGTTATTCAGTTTAACAGTTATATAGTTATTTAACTGTTAATGCCCCCTTCTTATCCAGATAGTCCCTTACAGCCTCTACAACCATATCCTGAATGTTCATACGGGTACGGGCCTTTTGTATCCGCAGGTCACTGGCAAGGCTCTCCGGTAAGTATACATTGAAGTGTTCGGTCGGTTCTGTTTTTGCCTTCTCCGGACGTCCTACCTTTTTTGTTTCTGCAACCCGAACAACCTGGGTGATCACTGGCTTAGGCTCTTCATTGAGCTTGGCAAACATCTTAGCTTTTTTATCTTCGGGAGTCATAGGTTGTCAAGAATTTCATCTGCTAGGTTTTCAATCTCGGCTTGCGCCTTTACATCGTCGGAGCCGAACACGCCATTAGTCATTGTTGATCGGGTATAGGCAACGCGCTGGAATATTTGGGTGGTCATAAGCGGGATGCTGAACCCCTGTAATAGCTCTTGCACCTCCCGAGTAACCGCGTTCCGGTGCTGAACCATATTAAGGATAATACCCGCCTTCTTAATACCCGCTTGCTGTAAGATTGCCTGCGTATCCTTAAGCGCCAATACATCAAGGTATCCAGGCTTAACGGGAATCAACACAAAGTCAGCCAGTGCCAGCACCTTTGCTAGATCCGCATCATTTCGGGGACTGGTGTCGATTACAACTAGATCTGCCTCTGCCCTGTTATTCAGCACCTCTTGCACTGATACGAGTCGCAATCCTTCAAGCAGGTCGGCGGAGGCTGTTAGGCTTCCCTGTGCGTCGGCGTCGGCAATAGCTACGTTCGCTCCATTGCGGGCAAAATAGAGGGCTATGTTGAGCGCAAGGGTAGTCTTACCAACTCCTCCCTTCTGCTGGGCTACCACGATTGTTTTCATAGAACAAATAAATAACTATGTAATTAAATAACCAAATAACTACTTAACCTTTTAACTAAAAGGTTATTTAACTAAATTCTCTAGACCTATGCAGAGCTACATGTCTGTGCACCTAGTCAAAGTGTATCCTGTTTATGCCAAACAAGTAGTCATAAGTATGCGCCTATCTTTCAGTGCTCTAACCCGATATCTTACGGCTAAAGAACATACTACTTTAGCGTTGGAACGGCAGCGAGTTTATCTCGAAAGCGCTTGACAAATGGGCCTATGATAATAAGGTAACGCTAGACTTTTCCAGACCAGGCAAACCCACCGATAACCCATTTATTGACGGGGCTGCCCGCGCAGTCCTTTAATGATAGTTTTCGAGATGAGTGTTTAAACGCCCATTGTTTTCTTTCCCTGACTGACGCACAGGAAAAAATTGACCATTGGAGACAAGAGTATAACAGCTTTCGACCTCATAGTTCGCTTGGTGGATTGACGCCAAATGAGGTGGGAATAGAAGGGAAAAGAATGACAAATGACCGCCCGATTTTCAACCTCTGAGCGGTCCGGAAACTGGGGGTATCTCACAAGTGGCTTAGGCTCTAATCGCCATTGGTATACTGAATAGGGAACAGCACAAACGCTAAAAGGGGCGGTACTAGAGCACTAATTCTAAGAGCGAATCAACTAAATAATTGACTTTGTTCAATACCAACACGGCTCCTGCCTGGTAGCAGGCCTTCTGCTCACTGAACGAGGGGTCAGTTGACCAGACTACAGCCGGGAGCCTGCTTTTGTTCTTTTGTTGCCAATGCGCCTGTAATTGACTTACCGTGGACAGGCCTGCATTACCTGGCAGTCTTAGCTCCACCAGGACTAAAACAGGGTTAATATGGCCTTCCACCAAACTATGCAGAAAGTCTTTCGCTGACTCGAACCGGCTGACCTGTAGGGGAAGCTGATGTTGACGAATGCGTTGAACCAGCAAAAGCCCATCATCCTGCTTGTTATCAATCAAAGCAATCGTCTGTTGGGCTTCAGGTAAGGCTATACCTATGGCAATGACCCCATCGGCAGTGGGTTCAATTAACGATTGGTACCATTTGCCTGTTGTTGGTGACCGATAGACCCCTCTGACACGTATGCCTGATTCGTATACGGTTTTGTATGTATCGAACAAGCCTGCCCGGGCATCCTCCTTGAAGAGTTCCCACATGGTTGCCCCTTCAAACCAGTTCGCCAGCGCTGGTAGCTCCTGTTTAGCCCGTTGATTGAAGAGTCGGTGGCGAAAATTAACGATGCGGCCATTGGCAGTTCGAATCGCATCGGAGACCAGTATACCATAAGGCAGCTCATCAATCACTGTCTTGGAAAGGTCAACAGGAATAGCAGGCCAGTTGATCATCGGCAATAAGTAAGGTAGGTGTTCAACTAAAGGTAATGACTCTGTATACCCCCCTTCGACTCCGTAGTAGGCCTCACATTAGTATACAACTACTAAAATACTTAAATAAAATAAGTACATAACGAATAAATAGTAAATATACTTAAGTAATTATAATCATTTTTTAATGCATACTAAACTGAGATCAAAGGCGCATTGTCCTGTTGTGAACAGGAAATGCATCTCTTGTGACGGTCGTGAACTGGAAAAATACCTTATTAAAGTGCCCTAGTTAAAGGCAGGTCAGCAAATCGGAGAACCATGTAAGTACCAGACTGAAGTTACCAGCAAACAAAGAAGCCAGACCCTATTAGGACCCGGCTTAAAATCTTATCTTTCTCGTGTATTTTTATCCGTTATAAAGCTAAATATTTATAAATGAGTAGTTTAGGGTTAATTAAAATTTAATGACTGATAGCTTAGTCAACTAAGTAGTTGCTTGATGTCGGTAAATCCAAAAGTAGTATATTGATCTATTTAGCCTCGGCTTGTAGTCTGGTGAGTTGAATTACCTACTGGCAATTCAACTCACCAGACTACAAGCCGAGGCTAATCACCAAGGCGTTTTTTGTTTACATCGCTTTTAGCCACCGCTGCCCATTGAGATTGATAAGCACTTTGGCCCGCTCGATACTCTTGCAGATGGTCACGATATAATCTTATACGCTATCTCATCATTATATTTCATTTTGACAATACGCTCCTTAATTGTAAATCTGTTCTAAAGTTGAAGTAAAAGATTAAAACTAAATAGCTTCATTAGAGTGCGGCCAACATAAATTCTAGACTTACGGGAAACGGCTACGTTGCCGCCAACTAAGCTGTATTGTTTTGCCCAGTTATATTGGCGAGTAAGGTAATTGTACCTATTGCTGTGTTTACTGTTCTAGTCGAGAGCCGCCAATGAACTGGCTGATAGAAAGATACGGATAAACCTGTTTAGCCCCGGTCCAGTGGAAACTCCAGGTTTTGCCAAGGGTAGCTTTGCCAAAAGACGTCTTTTCATTGGTTACTACCCTGCAACGTATGGACCGCTCGGAGGAGATCGTAAGAACTGTATTGTTTCTAGCCAGCGACGATGCCAGCTTTATTACCGGCACAGAACTGGTAGCCTATGGTGGTTATCTTGCGTATGCTACCAAATAAATAGCACCGTTCTAACAGTTCAGGAGTCTCAAGCCCAGATCAGATAACGGCTGTTCAGCCACAACTCCCTTTACTAGCGAATCAACAAATCAAACGAAGCAAATATCCGGTGGCTATTCGTACGTTTCTACGCGCTAAAAACCTCTTGGAGGCTATTCGTCAAGGCATCACACCGGTTACGGATTCGTTACCAGCATCAGTTAAGCAGAAGATTAGCTACGCTCTGTACGAACGAACCGATCATCAACCAGAGGTACGCCAAATGGCAGGCGTTGCTGCCTGGTCAAACGGCGCCTACGTTCTCAGAAATTACCCCGACAGGCGATGTTTTATCCTTAGCTAGTTTGAGGGGAAAAGTGGTGTACGTTGATGTCTGGGCAACTTGGTGTGTCCCTGTCGTGAGGAGTTTCCGCAGGCCAAGCAACTCCAAAAACGCTTCATGGATACTGATCAAGTAGGCTTCCTGTATGTGTCTATTGATCGCAATGTAGCGGCTTGGTAAAAATTTCTAGCCAAGGATCTTAATTTTAAAGGTGTGCATATAAATCAGCTTCTTGGCGAACATTTCGACTCGTTATGGACTATCAATCAACTGAGCAGCATTCCCCGCTACATGCTTATTGATCAAGCCGCTAAGGTGGTTGATGTGAGTTCGGCTCGTCCGTCATCGGGTAAAATAACTACCGAAATTAAAAAGCCTTTACACTGATCACCGTACCTGAGTTAATCTAACGGCCATGACTAATATAAAAGTCTGAAAGACGCATTCTGTACTAAAAAATGGGCTTCATTTTTCCGTAATTTTCGTACCAAACAATCAAAACGAAGAATCTAGACTGGTCTAACTTTCGCAACCGCAGCAGCAGGCTGTAACTACGGCACGGATCACGAATCACTAAAAAAAGCAGAAAGTGGTATGCTAAGCCGTATTATATTTACTTGTGCTTTTCGCAGCCGAGTGGTACTAGGAAAAGCGTAAATATAGCTTCCATATGAACCCTATTTTTTTCTTCTTGGTAGGCTTAGTGCTTTTGTTTAGCAAAGGGGCTCAGGCACAGAATTGCCGAATTCTGTATGTAGGGAACGATCTTGAGAAGCCAGATTTAGGCGATTCTATACGCTACATTAGCGCAAGTGAAGCGGCAGGCGTACTTAAAGTTTACTATAAAGATGGGCGCAAGCGCAAGATCAAGAGTGCTACGGTTTGGGGATACACTGATAATCGCCATCATAACTACCGCTTCTATAAAGGCAAAACGTACAAAGTAGTTGCAATAGGAGAAACTGTGAAGTATGAACGTGAGGAGCAGCGCTCAGTGGGTAAGCCAGTATACGTTGGCAACTTTACGGTTAACTATCACAGTACTGGTTTGGACGGCGAAGTGTTTTCCGATTAAAACTTGATTCGTTTTACCGCTCCAAGTTATATTAATTAAAGCACACATACTGTTAGAGGTGGCATACGATGCCACCTCTAACAGTATCAATTAACAAGCTATCTACGCTCCACTAGACCTGGGCCTTGTTTTGATACAATTTTGTGCATTATACTGATCAGGGCTTCGAACCGGTAATTGCTGTTTAGCCAGACTGGATCCTTTGGGCACGGCATAAAGGAAACTTGTTAGCTACCGGTTTGATAGTGACGTCTATTAAACAAAGTACCCCCCTCTGGGGTAGTGATGCCAACAGACCACTTTTGAACAGCAAGTTCATTGGAATCGGTTGTGTATCGACTCGCTACCAATAGTATGGGCAAAGGCACCAAACTCTACAGCATTTTTTTTAATAAATGCCCCCGTTGTCAGCGGGGAAACTTCTTTGCGGTCAATAATCCCTATAATCTAAAACGATTTGATCACATGAATCCGCAGTGTTCCTGCTGTGGTGAACGCTTTGACAAAGAACCTGGCTACTACACGGGTGCTTTATACGTGAGTTATGCCTACTACACAGCTTTGATTGTGACCTGCTTCATTGTGCTGGAGGTATTGCTGGACTGGGAATTGAGTTATTTTCTGACCGTATTGATCAGCTTGATTATTATATTGACACCACCGGTTTTCCGGCTGGCTCGGTTAACGTGGATTAATTTTTTCATTTCGTTTGATGCTCATAAGCCAACGAGTTGTCCTTGATGAGGAGTTGCCAACTCAAGGAGAGTAGAGGGCCGAAGCAGGGAGCAAAATTTTAATCGTAGTGGCTTAACTTACACGCAAATAAATTGGCGTTTTAAGCGCCATCTACCGTTCATACCGCCTTAAGGTAAATGGGCTCACAAATAGCTTTCGACACGAGTCGAAGAATCGTTGAAGTGCGTCCAGGCCCAGACTCGTCTTATGTGGGAGCGATAATTGAGAAGCTATAAGCGATAATTACGAATCCCTGAGAAAAAGTAAACTCAGTAGGCTCACCGGGACATTGCTGCTCCACCAGCCACCTTGGCGCGACCCGGTTTCAACGGACGGCGCTGGTCCTGAGTCAGCGCTCCAACAGCCGATACATCTATGCGCTATTGCCTAAAATGCGGTCGTCTGCGCGTTACCTTTTTGGATCGCTTCTTCAGTTCCAGGCAGAAAAATCGTTTGCAGGTTATGCCGGGCTTCCAACTGCACACGTTCGATAAACGGTCGAAAGTTCCTGTTATAATCCTCAAACGCTAATTCGTAGTCGCCATCGTGTTGTTGCAACGCATCGGCTAAGGCAGCAGCACCGCTCATCGCCAGTGAACCGCCCATTCCCGCAGCCGGAGAAGCACAGTAGGCGGCATCGCCCACCAAGGCTACTCGGCCTTTGGTCCAGGATGGCATCTTGATTTGATAGAATTCAACGAAGTAAAAATTATCCGACCGCTGCATTTCGGCCAACAGCTCGGCGGTACGCCAGCTTTGCCCCGCAAACTGCTCACCAATCAGCTGTCTTTGCTCCGCCTTGTCGCGGTAATCAACGGAGATTTCAGTGTCTGAAACAAAGCTAAAAATAACATCCGTCTTATTATTGTAGGCATTCAGTGCAATGGACTTGCCCGGCACTCGGAACAGCTGCATCGTGCCTTGTTTGATCAGCAGTTTATCCAAAATGGTCAGCGAGCCATACGCATTCAAAAAATGAGCATAGTCCGCTTCATCACCAAACCAGAGTCTTCTCACTCCCGAATGAACCCCATCGCAGCCCAGCACCAAATGAAAAGAGCGTGGTGGGCTATTCTTAAAGCTCACGACCACGTCTTCTTCCGTCTCCTGAAGGGCCGTAATGCTGTCGTCAAATAGAAAGGTAACGTCGTTTTTTACCGTGTTAAACAGAATACCGATCAAGGCCTCCCGTTCGATCTCTAGTTCGTCAGACTCTTCGTCCATCTGAATTGAACCCTCCGTTAGATCGTCCGCGTTCTTAAACTCTACCCGGTCAACGTGTAAGCGGTGCTTTTTCAGCTGGTCGAACAGTCCCATGCGTTTCACAACGTCTATTGCATCGCCCTTGAAATCAACGGCAGCCCCATTGACGCGAGGCTCCGGGGCCATTTCGACCACCGTGACCCGATAGCCTATCTGATTCATCCACCAGGCGGCACTAAGTCCGGCTATACTGGCACCCGAAATGAGCACTTCTTTCCCTTTAATTGAGTCCATTGTGTAGGCGATTGTTGATAGCACAAAGGAACGTCACCGAATCAGGCGGGGCAATGCAAGGAAAGGGTACGTATTGGATTAATCGCGGTTTTTACGTCGAAAGGCCAGAGCGGTCATGCCGGTAGCTTTCGTGAAGAGCCGTGAAAAATAAGGGTAATCGTCATAGCCCAGTTGGGCGGCAATTTCTTTCACCGATTGATCGGAATAATAGAGTAATCGTTTGGCTTCCAGGATGATGCGTTGCTGGATATGATGGGAAACCGAATGGCCGGTCGTGTTTTTAACGCATTCGTTTAGGTAAGCAGTCGATAAATTTAGGCTGTTGGCATAGTCTGTCGGCCGTTTGATCGTGGTAAAACTACGTTCCAACTGTTCTCTGAAGGCTTTGGTGACCAGGTCAAACCGTGAAAGTTTGGTAGGTGCTTTCGTTTGTTCCAGATAGGTCGAAAGGATCAGGGCCACCAGGGCGTTACACGCATCTTTTAGCCGGGAATGATACAGTTGATCGGCTTTGCGGTCAACCAGGTTCAGGCAAAGTGATACGGCCTGGTCAAGGAGGGCAAACGTGTCGGAGGCTACCGGCAAGGGTTTTACCGGGACGAGGTCTTCCAGCAGGTTCAGATACTCGGGGTTCAGATTTTCATTCGTCATGGCCAAACTGACAACGGTTATGGGATCATGAGCAGTTGTTCGGTGTACCTGATCCGGATGAACGTATAGGATGGAGGAGGGCTCCATTTTGTACTGCTGAAAATCAATGTCGATCGTAACGGTTCCTTTCTGGAGCAGGTGGAAGGTATGGGTGTTGTGCCGGTGTGATTGTCGATCTTCCTGAACACTCGTTACATGATCCGCCGGGGGTAATTGCGGAAAGGCTATTTTTTCAATGGCAATACCGATGTCCGGATCGTCAGTCATCGTGTTGACCGGTATGGATTTTGTTTTTTTAGCCATTGCTTTACCGTCCCTCTACAGAACCATATCGAAAACGCGATCCTGGCTCAGACTAAGGAGTCCATTCGCTGATTTATTTTTGGCAGCCAACTCTCTGGCGCTTGCTGTGAGACGTAAACGCAGCTCAAAACGCCAATAGCAATTGGTCTGTCTTCAGCTTGCAACCCTCTACCTTTATTGATTCGTCACCTTGTCCTGTCCGGCTTTTGTAACGTGTAACGTCCCATTTATTGAAACAGATGCAACAACGCTCCTTCATATCAAGCAAAGGAACGTTATTGCATCTGCACGTTTAAGGTTACTAATCTGAGCGTGTACGATCGAATGGCTGACAAACTTAACCAGTTGCCTGTGACTCCGAAATGAAAGCGACTGCTTTGTTGACGGACCCACTATTCGCAAAGTCTGTTGGTAGCCACAAGATAGGCTAAACTCAGCTGCGTTCAACCTTTGTAGCGTTGCCTGCGTCGAGCTATAAAGCTTCCAGCGAAGGCGAGTAGCCTGTCGTAAGAAACGATCCCAAGCGGAGCGCACAACCACCGGTCCACCGTGATCCGAACGTCGGCCCGGCGGCATTCCGGTGCGGCACCCGCCGGTTATTCGTACGCGCCATCAACGGTTTACGGCTTGGCGATAATAGTTGACCCCTGTCTGCTGAACGAACGTACTATCGCTGATTGAACGGGCCAATATTGATTACAGACCGTTCAATGCCATTTCGCCAAGCCGATAGTAACGACAATGTATTCCTTTACTTTTGGTGCGATAACGTTGCCAGTAACTCCTCCAGGTTTTTCAGGGTCATAGCCGTTCCTTCCTGGAAGCCCATGGCAAGCATCTTCTCTAAGCGAGCAAGCGATTCATTATAAATACGGATACGTACGGTTGTCTTCCCATTTTGCTCGCTGAACGTTAAATTCCAGTCCGAACCGGGCAATTCTGGGTTTTCATCTTTGTCGGCAAACGCATTCCACAAGTTGAAATTAGTTTTCGGACTAATGGACGTGTATTGCTGAATGGACCAATGCTCTTGGCCTTCGGGACTTACCATCGCATAAAACCGTCGGCCGCCCACGGCAAAATTCATAAATTTTGTTTTTGAGGTCCAGGGTTTGGGCGCCCACCACTGGTCAAGAATTTCCGGCTTGGTGTACGCATCCCACACCAACGACAGGTCGGCATCAAATTCTCGGGAGAAAGTGACCGTTTTTGTTGTTTTGTCAACGGTGAAATCGTTCATTATTGTTGTTTTTTGAGGGTTGCTAATACGTCGTCAAGTTGATTAAACCGAGTTTCCCAAATTTTCCTGAATTGGTTTACCCACTGATCCACCTCTTTTATCTTTTCAACTTCCAGGGAGTAGTAGATCTCCCGGCCTTGCTGTTTCGGTTTGACCAGATCGCATTCGGTGAGTATGCGCAGGTGTTTGGAAACCGCTTGTCGGGTCGTGTTGAAGTGGTCAGCAATGGCATTGGGTGTCATTGCCTGCAAGGCAATTAGGGTGATAATTGCCCGCCTAGTGGGGTCGGCTATAGCCTGAAAAATATCTCGTCTCATCATGTTGATTGTTTGCTTTGCGAAACCGAATGATTGCAAATATACATGCAACCATTCGGTTTCGCAAGTTTTTTAGATTGAGCGAAAATTAGTTGGCATTGTCAGCTTGGATGGGCATTATAAAATGGCTGCTGACTCGCCAATTGCCTCACTAAACGCTAATTAGAGTAGCCTACATCAGGTAAGACCCGGCGTCTCAAGAATGAGCCTTGTTAGACAATAAGAGTTTAGAAGTTACCCAGCCATGCTCCGTAAGAAATAAGCTAGATAAAGTTTTGATACCTGTAAGTAAAGATTGAGAAGGCCATCCAAAAATACCGACCAGCGACAGTCGGTTTGTTGATTTTTTAAGAGTATGTCTGGCGCATTCACCCTCTTAGTATTGGCATTTATGCTGGCTTTTGACCCGTCAGCTTATAGAAAAGTAGGAATAATCCGTCATTACAAGCCCGTTGACCTCTCGCTTTATGGCGACTGCCGCACGTCGCTTTTATCCGGCTGACAACCCGCCCTGGGATCTAAGCCAAAGTTGACTGACTGTTTTGGCTAACACAAAAAACATTCCGGCTAAATCTCCTTAGAAAAAAGGGATGACCATTGTATCATCAACAAACAGAAAAATCATTGTTATGAAAGCAATAAGAATTCACCAGTTTGGCGGACCACAGGTACTAAACTTGGAAGAGATCTAACAGCCGTTGCCCGCAGCGGATGTGCCGCCGGCGCCCTTATTGCTTGGACGGCTATGTTTACCTACGGAGAACTAAAGGCGGGACAACGCATCTTAATCCAGGGGGCATCCAGTGGTGTGGGCAGTTTTGCCGTTCAGTCCGCCAAAGCGAAAGGTGCATATGTGATCGGGGCGGCTTCCACAACGAATGTGGTTTACCTGGACCAACTGGGAACGCTATAACACCGTTGTGTTGGTGGGTGGTCAGTATTCGACGTTGGGCAAAAGCGTGGTAAGTAAACTAAAAAACTGGGTAGAGAATGGCGGTACGCTGACCATGACCGAAAACGTATCAGAATAGGCCGTTTGGCAGAGACGAGTCAAAGAAAACCTATTGGCGTCGCCTACCCCCACCCGTACTGATACCACCAGAGTGGCTGGACCCGCTAAACCACAGACCGGGTCACGCCAGACCGGGTCACGCCAGACCGGGTCACGCCAGACCGGATCGATTTTGCGAATATTTCCCTCAAAGAAGGGCCACGGGCACTGGCCGGTTCGATCTATACCACTGATCTGTATATTACAAATCCGATCGGTTTTGGCTTTTCGAATTGAAATTGTTCGTCTTCCGTAACGATACTACCTTCCTTAAGCCTAGTAGCAGTCCGTACGGCACAGTGGTCAAATACGCGGCTA
Source organism: Spirosoma agri (assembly GCF_010747415.1). Classification (NCBI taxonomy): domain Bacteria; kingdom Pseudomonadati; phylum Bacteroidota; class Cytophagia; order Cytophagales; family Cytophagaceae; genus Spirosoma; species Spirosoma agri. The sequence continues at coordinate 16,583 of NZ_JAAGNZ010000014.1, forward strand.
CGCCCTATGCCAGTGGTTTTGTATCGACTGAGAATAAAAAGAAAATCAGTAATTCTGCGGCCGTCGTTGTAGTACCGAAGAGCAGGGACGTGTCGTTCTTTCCGCCGACAATCCTACCTTTCGTTCCTACTGGCACGGTACCTCGCGACTCTTTCAAAATGCAATTTTACTCGGTCAATACCTAAGTGTGGACGCTCCACAGGTCGCCGAAGAAGAAAATTGATCAGGTGATTCGCATCTGCGCGACTTTTGTCGTCGCCTTTACGTTTGGAAGAAACAAAACTCAACCAGAAACTTTATGAACAATGTCAGATTCTGCAAAACCCATCGGAATTTATTACGAGCACCCCGACTGGTTTAAACCCCTTTTTGCCGAACTGGACCGTCGACACATTCCGTTTGAGCGTATCGATGCGGCTCATCACCGCTACAATCCATCCGAAACCGATAGCTCCTACGCGCTGGTGGTAAACCGGATGAGCTCATCGGCTTACTTACGCGGGAATGGACAGAGCATTTTCCACACCGCAGGCTATCTCACTCATCTGGAACAGATTGGAGTTCGGGTTATCAACGGCACTGTGGCAACGAGTATCGAGACCAATAAGGCGCGCCAACTGGCGCTGCTCTCGTCGCTGGGCCTGTCCTATCCGGAAACCCGGGTCGTCAATTACGTATCGCAGATCGTGCCCGCTGCCCAGGAACTTCGATTCCCCCTGGTGGTGAAAGTAAATATTGGTGGAGCGGGAGCGGGCATTGTGCGTTTTAATACACCCGAGGGATTACAGGCTGCCGTTAACGCCGATCAGATTGATCTGGGTATCGACCAAACCGCCTTGGTGCAGGAATACGTCCAGCCCCGTAACGGCTATATCGTGCGGATAGAGACGCTGAACGGTCGATTCCTGTATGCGATGAAAGTGTTCACGACCGGCGAAAGTTTTAATCTGTGCCCAGCCGAAATCTGTGCCATTCTCGAAGAACCAACAGCTGATTTCTGCTTGACGGAGGCTCCGAAGAAAGGTATTCAGCCGGGCCGCCGGGCGGTAGAGGCCTATACACCACCGCTAGAAATTATCTCTGCTGTCGAGCGCATCGCCAGGACCGCGAAGATTGACGTAGGTGGCGTAGAGTATTTAGTCGATGATCGGACGGACGATGTTCTTTTCTATGACATTAACGCGCTGTCCAACTTTATAGCGGATGCCGTCAACGTAATCGGTTTTGATCCGTACATCCGTTTTGTTGACTACCTCGAACAGCAACTACAGAAAACTCAACGCCCTCAACCCGTATGAAATTCGGCTATTGGGTGCCCTTCTTTGGCGGATGGCTTCGTAACGTCGAGGACGAACACATGACAGCCGACTGGTCATACGTCAAAAAGCTGGCTCAACAGTCTGAGGAACTGGGCTATGACCTGACCCTCATAGCTGAACTAAACTTGAATGACATCCAGGGCGAAGAAGCTCCCTCCCTGGACGCCTGGTCGACGGCTACGGCTATTGCGGCCGTTACCAATCGTATCGAGTTAATGGTGGCCGTGCGCCCTACGTTCCATTCCCCTGCTCCACTGGCTAAACAGGCGGCAAGCATTGATCACATTAGTGGTGGACGCCTGACGCTGAATGTGGTCTCGTCCTGGTGGCAGGATGAAGCCAAAAAATACGGGGTTCATTTTGAGCAACACGATGACCGCTACGCCCGAACTGCTGAGTGGCTGCACGTTGTCGGTAACCTCTGGAAGCAGGATCATTTTTCGTTCACGGGTAAGTACTATCGGGTCGAAGATTCGATTCTGCAACCCAAACCCTTGTCGAAACCCCGGCCATTTCTCTACGCTGGGGGAGAATCCGAAGCGGCCAAAGAGCTGATTGCCAGCCAATGTGATGGCTACGTCATGCACGGTGATACGCCCGATACCATTGGCCGACGGATTAACGACTTGCGTGCTCATCGGGAACGCCTGGGCTTACCCCCCATGAAGTTTGGGGTAGCCGCCTATTCCACTGTGCGGAATTCCGAGCAGGAATCGCTCGGATTACGGACGTTAACAGTTCGGGAGCAGGCTATTTCACACTGTTACCCGACCGCTTTGCAAGGATAAATTCGAACTCATCCTTGCGAAGCGGTCGTTACTGCTATTCCTTTAGGGCTATAGCGAATACCCACTGTTTACTACTTTGTTATTATGCGTATAAAATCTTTAGACCTGCTACGACAGGAAGCCAACGAAAGTGGAAAATCAACGCTGAAACGCTCTCTTGGTGCATTTAATTTAGTGGCCTTAGGTATCGGCGTTATTATCGGAGCCGGGCTATTTTCCCTTACGGGTATCGCGGCCGCCAATCATGCTGGTCCAGCGGTCACTCTCTCGTTCGTCGTGGCAGCCATTGGCTGCGCGTTCAGCGCTTTATGTTACGCCGAATTTGCGGCAATGGTCCCCGTCGCCGGTAGTGCTTATACGTATGCCTATGCCACGCTTGGTGAGTTATTTGCTTGGATAATCGGTTGGGATCTCATTCTTGAGTATTCCGTGGGGGCCGCTACAGTCGCCATTAGCTGGTCACAATACCTAACCCGATTCCTGGCTAAATATAACCTACACTTACCTCCACAGTTAGTACAATCTCCGTTTGAATCGCTAAAGTTGGCCGATGGATCGGTCGTTAGCGGGTACATAAATTTACCGGCTGTGCTCATTGTGGTGTTAGTCTCGGTCATTATTGTTCGGGGCACCCAGGGTTCAGCGGTGTTCAATGCGCTTGTCGTGAGTCTGAAGGTGCTGGTTGTGTTGGTATTTATCGCCCTTGGCTGGCAATATATCAATCCTGCAAACTATTCGCCTTACATTCCTGCGAATACGGGGGTGTTCGGTGAATTTGGTGTTAGCGGCATATTGCGGGGCGCTGGCGTCGTCTTCTTCGTATTTATTGGCTTCGATATAGTCGCTACAATGGCCCAGGAAACCAAAAACCCCCAGCGCAATATGCCCATTGGTATTTTGGGATCATTAATTGTCTGCACGATTCTATTCGTCCTGTTCGGATATGTCATGACAGGACTAGCCAACTATACGGAGTTTAAAGATAGTGCTGCTCCAGTTGCGATTGCTATCGAAAAGACCCCTTATCGCTGGCTTAGTCAAGCCATTATACTGGCTATACTGATTGGCTATACCTCCGTTATATTAGTGGATCTACTGGGGCAATCCCGAGTGTTTTTCTCTATGAGCCGAGATGGATTGCTGCCCCGTATGTTCTCTGATATTCATCCCCGTTTTCAAACGCCCTGGCGATCCAATATTTTGTTATGCATTTTTATCAGCCTGTTTGCGGGGCTGGTACCCATCCGGGTAGTGGGCGAAATGACGAGTATCGGAACGCTGCTGGCTTTTATCATGGTCTGTTTAGGTGTATTAATTCTGCGCAAACGACAACCCGACGTACCCCGTGCGTTCCGAACGCCCTGGGTACCCCTCGTGCCAGTATTGGGCATTTTAACCTGTGCTTTGATGATGCTGTCGCTACCCCTTGATACCTGGATTCGACTGTTTGTCTGGCTAGCTATCGGCCTTGTCATTTACTTCACTTATGGAAAAAAACGGAGTAAATTACAGATGCCAGGTAGTTAATAGTAGCTCACAAAATGACTGACGCTAAACTAAAACAACAACCAGGCGTTTTTCTGCTGGCACCCCTGTTTAGTGGTTCAGTCAACTCAATTACCCAAGTAACCAATAACACCTTGGCGCAAAACCAGTAATTCCCAAAACCGGGCAACGAATAGGAATAGTATCGAGCATGATGAGCATGAACTAAACCAACCAATGCTGTCGATCAACTTCGTGAAATGGCAAAAGTCCTTGAGCCGGCCCCAGTGGTCAAGCCAAGCCGAAAGCGCTCCGGACCATTGATTCTGGATGATATCATTGCCTACAAAGCCCTAAAAGGAGAGGTTTTCGGTAAAATGACACGCATCTTTGAGAAGTACCACGAATTCCTCCGGGAGATCGCTTATAAGTACCGCAAGCCAATGAATACAATTCTTTACAATCCAGAGGCACTTGATCAGACTTACCAGTGTGAATAACAAAGCAATGCCACTATTCCTGGTGGTCCTTGTTGTCTTAGTCGTTTATTACGCGCATGTACTTTGGACTTATAGCCCTAGCCACAAGGGTTTCTTGCCTGTATGAACACCTTCGCTATCAGCGGACTCTAGTGCTTTGACATGGATTCTTCGTCCCCCACCTGAAAAGCAGCTACATAGTCAGGCGGGAGCTTTCATGAACTATTTAGTAGAACGGCTTGCTTATACAGTATGCATTCCTATCCATTTATCTTGCCTGCCTCTGTAACCCGTATCGAGGTTATGGGGCCCCACATGACCAAGCACCATTTGGACAACGGGCAAGTATTGCACCACTTCACACAGGCCGACACGGGCCACCCCCACGATCATCCGTTCCCCTTCGAGTCGGTTATATTGGTGGGGGGATATGAGGAACATGAATTCATGTTGCACCCGGACGGTAGGTATACGATTGACTGCCGGCAACGGTTACCTGGCGAGTCGCACCGCGTGAAAGCCGACACGGTACACCGGATCACGCGCCTACTAGCGGGGGAGTGTTGGACGCTGATCAGCCCAGGAGCAAAAGTGAAAGAGCCGGGTTTTTATCGCTTTCAGCGGGGTCGCATCTACCGGCGGGCCTGGAATGGTCGGTGGCGTCGGTGGCTGCCTGCAACCTAGCTCCAGAGTGCTGGCTAAGCTACCGGTTATTGGAACAGTCGGTTAAAAACCGCCTGGGATCAGATACATATTTATTGTGCCCTTTAATTTAAAAACGTATACATGGATCCTCCTGTGTCTCATGCAGGATAGTATTCTGAGAACTAAGAAATGGTTGGGGTTTGGCCTACAAACCCAATGAGTACTGCAATGCCAATTCCTTCTAGGATAGTAGCAATTCGATTTTATGAAGGGTGTGTTTAACCGCTTGAATAGGGAAATTCCCCCTTCGACCGTATTGCTCAAAGTGTAAGTACTCACCCCAGACTAAGGCTCGGCCCTTCTTCGATTTGCGCCAGTCTGCCTGACTAACTCCGTATTCCTCAACGTCTGATTATTATTTTCGCTATTTGTCGACCAAAAAACCACTATAAGAGACTTGTCAATCTTGTTTTTGTTGTTTTCGTGTTCGTTGTTTTCTGTCTGGTAGTTGGGAAACCGCTATGGATGGGACTGGTGAATGAATATGCCTGCGGACTCATGCAACGGAACCCTACTATCGAACTGATCTTCTGGGTGCGTTTCGACCCGTAGGAGGAGCCTCTACAATTTATCAATGAATTACCACTTCAGAAATTTGCTCACAGCCCTTATTGTTGAAGTAGGAACAAGCGCTCGGGAAAGATCTACGGGAAATCAGGCATCGGCTTGGCTTACCATCGTGATGCTGAAGAGAACGACTAGTTGAACGAGTCTATCCGTGCTACTCAAGGTATCCAGGAGTTATGGGGGCATGTAGATCAGCACTACCGAGCGTTAATCGATAACGGAACGTTAGATTGGGGAACGCGTTTAATCCCAATGGAATATTAATCTGTGAACTACGCTGACTGCGAACATCGGAGAAGAAAATGGGTGACTGCTGATTGATTCCGCTGTTAGCTATATATTTTAATTCATCTAGGGCTACTGATGACGAATTAATAGGAAAATCGTCATCAGTAGCCCTAAATGAATTGATTTGACCTCTTTCTCTATTGATAACGTTGATCGATAAAGACGGCGACAAAACGCAGTTCATGGATTAGTCTCTAATATAGCATAGTGATTTGTGTCGAACTGCTATGGGCTTTTTTGAACCTACTACTTCTTGGTTTTAGATGTCAGGTCCGGTGGCTTAATGCCAGATTCGCTCTGCTCGTATTTCGGAACTTTAGCAACGCCAGCTACCTTAGGCGCTTTCGTTGCTACTTTCTTGATATTCTTGTTTTTCTTTTCCTCGTGAGCCATGATCATATTGTTTGGCAGTAGAACACATTCCACGTAAAAAGGCTTTAATTATCAAGCGTTTCTACACGGGTAGAGTAAGTTGTCCCAATCCCTCGGGTTCATCAATCCCCTTTTGGCCCGTGGTTAGCGAATCAGGATCGACTCATACCTGGCCAGATCCTTGGTGGTCTCTCCTATTCCTTTGACCACCGCCCGGAGGGTGTCTTCAGTTACTTGAACACTCAACTTGGTTTTGGCCGATAAACGCTCCGCAAGACCATGTAATAAAGCCCCCCCGTCAGGTGAATACTATTGGTGTGAATGTCGGCTGATAATTCGGGGGGCCAGTTCGAGAACTTTCAGGGTAGCCTCCTCAATTTTGGCAATTGATCGGTCAAGGCAGTACGCGACTTCCTCATACGTTACTTTGATCTCTTTGGGTATGCCCGTCATCAAATCACGCCCCCAAATCCCATAATCTGCCGGGGGACTGACCAACTCCAGTGAAGCCGAACTGATATGCATTTTTATTTCTTCGCCCGATCGCTCCTCAATCAACAGATTGTGTTTCCGACGCATGTAATCGACGATATCACGGGTAAACACATCCCCTGCAATGTGAATGAATTGTTCACAAACGATGCTCGACAAGGCAATCACTGCAATTTCGGTAGTACGCCTACCAATGTCAATGATCATGGCACCATTGTGCCGGGTGATGCCAATACCAATGTCCACGGCGGCAGCCAGGGGTTTAGAGACCATATAGATCTCTTTTGCTCCCGCATGTTCACAAGAATCCTTGACCGCTCGTTTCTCCACCTCGGTGATGCCCGATGGAATGCATATCACCATCCGGTGAGCGGCCGAGACTAGTTTTTGTCCGGATGGAAGTAGTTTCACCAAACCCCGGATCATTAATTCAGCGGCCGTAAAGGCTAATTTACAGGGTACAATTTGTTGGCTTTAATTATTAACTTCCGAAAGGATGCAATTATCTTTCAAGATTAAATGCATGTTGGTTGCGCCACATGCAAGGCCTAGCGCTTTCATTGATAAACGTGGCTCCTTGTTACTAGATAAGACAGATGAGGTTATCACGCAGCATAAGTTATGACCTAGATATGTTTCAAGTTAGTACAGTGAACTTGTTGCATTCAGCTGGTTATAAGACCTTTATGGGATAGCGTGTTTTGTCGTTATGTTGGCAGTTCACCTATGTCGATATATAAGTATATGATACAAAGAAGCTCTAAATCTGTTGCTTATATCAATATAATAAAGCATACAGATATTAGAACACTGTTACTCATTCATAATCATATTGCCAAAAATAGCGGCCAGTGACTGGGGTGCACTGGTTGGTACGCTAGATTCTATTGATAAACTGGGTAGTTGCAGCTGTTTAGACTCAGCAGGCGTGGGCTTTTTGGTA
>NZ_JAAGNZ010000015.1 GCF_010747415.1 Spirosoma agri
GGACTTAAATAAGAAGTTTACTAAGATGCAATTGGCAGCAGCTATTTCGCTTAACTCAGCCTACGCTAAAAGGGTGTATGAGTTGTTGTGCATGTATAAAAACATGAAAGACAAGACCTTTAAGCGTAATCTGGTTGAACTTAAAACAATGCTTTGGGTAATTGACCCAAAAACAGGGAAAGACAGTTACCCAAGCTGGACTTGGTTTCAAAGGAATGTGTTAGACATTGCTGTTAAAGAAATTAACGGTCATACAGATATAACATTCAACTACAAACCTATCTACGGCAACCGCCCAGGGCGAGGTCGTAAACCCGTGGTCGAGGTCGAATTTGCGGTCTTCTACCAAGCAAAACCCGAACCTGCTCCACTACCAGACTTGCATGAGCGATTAGTAAAGCTGTTCCGACTACGGCCCGATCAGGCTGATACTATCTTGGCTACTCACTCAACCGAGGTTATTAATCGGCAACTTTACGATATTCAGGCCAAAACAGTTGATGGCAAGGTGAAGAATGTAGGCAGCTATACAGCCAAAGTATTTGGCTTAGAAACAAAGGGGAAAGAAAAGTAAGGGGGAAGACAATCTACTATCAGATAAGGGCGTGTAGAGCTTAAAAACGCGCCAAAACTGACAAATCTCACTATCTTGCTCGTATGAAAATCGTTTTAGATATCCCTGATAACAAAGTAGGTTTCATGATGGAACTGCTACGGAGTTTATCGTTTGTTAAGGCTAAGCCTCTCCCAGTTGGTGTTTCCAACGAAAAAGCTCTGTTCCTAGCAGAGCTAGGTGAAGCCGTTGAAGAGCTAAACGACGTATTGTCGGGAAAAGCCCAAGCTCGTGACGCTTACGAGTTGCTCGATGAGTTATGACCTTAAACGGCTGCCGACCTTCTACCGGCAAGCCAAGCGATTAGCCAAAAAATATCCATCGCTAAAAACGGGATTTGCGAACGTTATTTGATTCCCTGAGGGAAGACCCTATACAGGGAGCGGCTATAGGAAAGGGTTGTTACAAAGTCCGCATGGCCATTGCGAGTAAAAAGCAGGGTAAGTCAGGAGGGGCGTGGGTAATCACCTTTGTTAAGGTGACTCAGGAAGCAGTTTATCTGCTGGCCGTTTACGACAAATCTGAAAAGGAGAATTTAGATTCAGGCGAATTAGACACTTACTTAGATCTAATCGAAGATGACTCAGCGACCAAATAATCGGTGCCATAGGCTACGCTTATTGGCTGTTGATTCCTCAGCTTCAGGTGAAGGGAGTCTTTTCTGTAAATCGCCTAATTGAGCATTTTGCTGAAGTAACAGCTCTTCAATATGACTCATTTTTTGATTAGTCATTTGACTAGTCAGCTGATTAGCCATCGCATTTATAACATCGCCTTGTTCAAACAGACGATTTTGTAGTTGCTGAATCGTCCGGTCACGCTCGGCTACTGATTCCCGAAGTTGTTGGTTTTCCAGTTGCAGCGAATCACTTACTACTAAGGTAGGCAGCGAGGGTACAGACAGAACTTCATACTCTTGCTGTAACAATACCTGGCTAATTTGATATGCTTTCCCTTTAGGTGTATCTTCAGACCGTATATGACTAGTCAAAATATGCTGTTTGACTAGTCGGCGAATAGTCTGTTCAGAACGGCTGTACTGCTGAGCAGCTTCTTTGATTGTCAAGAACTCCTGATTAGTCATTACCCTAACATGATTAGTCACAGGGCCAAATATATGGCTTTGTAGCTCAAACGAGCCATTATCATGACTAGTCATCTCAAATCTTATCTGTACACTAGTGCTGTAAAATTTACTAGTGTAAACCTAATTAGATAAAGTCGCAACGATTGCCGATTCAATAATGACTAGTCATTATTGAATCGGCTCGTAAATAAGCTAGCTTATCATAACAAGGATTATACAACAGATTTTGACCTAAGATAAAGCTCTATTATGGCTTATCTGTTTCTTAATATGTCCTTAACTAAATGGTCTAAATACATAGTCTTGGTTCTTCTGGGATTCCTATTGCTTTTCATCGCCTACAAAATTAATGAAGAGTATAAGGAAGAGGCCTATGTTCAACAACACAGCCCACAGACTACAATGCCCGTTGTCAACAGACGAAAAGGGTGGGGTACTGTGAGATTTCCCAATAAGATCTATGTCCGCCATCAGGGTAAAAAATATACCTTGACTTGTTCGAACAAGTATTTTAGAGAGACCATTAAACAGGATAGCATCTCCGTTCGCTACGATCCATTACGGGACAGAGCTGTATTGGCCGATACTAAGGTGAATACACCCTATGTGCTATTAGTATTAATAGTTTCAGGTGGGCTTATTGCTATTAGTAGTACTATTATTGATCTACGTCGGCAACTGAAGAACGTTACTACCTAACATAATGCCACTTATACAACAGTGTATTTGCAACCTTTTTCGTACTCTCGGGTCAGTTAGTGTATTCATGTAAACTCTCAAAAACTTTAGGACCATGAAAAATCTGCTCTTCACATTGATAGCTGGTGGACTTTTTACTGCTGGATCATCAGTAGCAGTAGCTCAAGTAAAAGCATCATCTCAACAGATACCCGTTTATGAGACAATCAAACCAATTCAACTCAAGATTGCTCCACCAAGAGTTTTCACCAATCAGACAATTAATCTCTTTGATTACCCTGAAAATTCAGTGCTGTATGTATTGAATGGGAAAGAGACGGTAGATAAGGCCGAATTTATGCGTAGAATTAAACAAGCCAAATCCGGTATTGTCGCCAATCGAGTGGTGGTTGGCCCTGCTGATAGCAATCAAAAACGTACCATTGAGATTGATTACGTTGTTCGATAATTTTAATTAAACTAAGAATGAGTAATTAACTGACTCTTATCGATTAAGCATTATTTCACATAACATAAAATTAGTTATGCAACACCTCTAGGAAGAGTACAACTTCCTAACTATGAATGAATTTGTATTTTTATAAGAGAAGATTTTGAAATTATTTTAGTTTGGTTTCCAAGATACACTTGGTAGAAAGCCAAAATATAAAGTAAACTCAAAAATATCAGCGTCAACAGAAGGGTTTGCTTTTTTTACTGCTTCGATGAATCTTTCGAAACTGTCCTCCATTACTGAAGGTGTAATACGAATAGGTTCAAGTTTATCAGTTAAATAAATTACTTGCCAATCTCTTTGCCAACCATAACCAATATTACGAGCCGACGCTGTTAATTTGATTGACTGAATAGAGGATAAAGGGACCGGTTTTCGGCTGCTGTCCACATAAAGAAACTTAGAATCAAAATCAATCGGTTGGTAAAAAAATCCAGAACCATAAGCTATCAAGATGAACACGAATGGAAATAAGAAACCTACTGTTTTGAAGCTCCATAAGCTATTAGAAGAGTAAGTTTCAAAACCTGCAAAAATCAGAGCCATCAATGCTATTAGACCAAATAGTTTTTTGAAATGCTCAGGATAGCTCTTCATCAGATTTTATTGCCAGAATACAAAAACAATAGTACTTTGTTGATAGCCGGTAATTTATACTCTTTCTAGAGGTGTTGTATAACTGATGTTATGTAAAGAAACTCTTCTAAGAAAATTTCACAATTGACATAGATCGTACATCATAGAGAAGTGCAATTTAGTTTGGGGCTGGATATTTAATTACAGGACTGTAATCTACTTTCCATATATCCAATTCAAATAATTTACCGTCTTGGTCAATATTTAAGCTGGTCAATATTGGCACCCCGTCATCATCATCGAATTGTAACTCAGCAACACACTTTAGCATTCTACGATCTAATTTTTGCCTACTGGTATCTACAAAATAGAGACTACCCATCTTTCAATTCGACTACAGTCTGTGCAGATAGATCGAAGGGAGCTATTTCATTATCTTGAGGCTGCTTGATCAATTCTATTATCAACTTTTTCTCATCCTCTCTTAATAGCCTAGCTTCTTCCATCTAAGGTATTTTTCTGTTGTATAAGTGGCATTATGATAACCAAGTCGATAATCAGGATAATAGTATTCGGCCTACTGTACTCACTTGCAGTTCTATTACTGACTCCTTTCCTAGTGACTTGGGGAGCCCCGAAAGCCCTTTGGCAAAAGATACTTGTCTTCTTGTACTCCTTCCCAATTGACATTGATACTGTAGCTAGTGACTACTTTTTTACATGTATCATGCTTGATGGCCTTTTTTGGGGCTTACTTTTAATGGGGTTAGGCAAGTTGGTAAACTATCTTCGGACGCACTTCAAATCGGTTGTATAATTTGATTTATATTAACCTATGCCTTTTTTGAGCAAATAGTACTGCTTAATCTGCTCCTGCAAACGTAGTAAGCTAATGAATAGTAAAATGGCGATTAAGTTAAACGACACAGCTCCTTGCTCTCCAGAATTAATATTGAGTTCAAATGTTGAAAGCCCTATATCGGCCGTCATTTTGAGTTCATCTATAAACTTAATGCCTAGCATTACATACAAGCCAGCACAGTACTTAAATAAGAACCCACCAATCCCAATCATGATGATCTGGAGGCTCTGATTAATGATTGATAAAGGCAAAGCGCGCTTGTCACCATTGAGCAAACCCCATCCACACACGATTGAAAAACCTAAAAGTAAACATCCGGAAGCCGTGAAAATAAGAATGCCTTTGCTGGCTTCATTAGTTGAGAGCGCCCATCCCATCATCAGCAAGCCAACTCCTCCCCCAATGATTTGATAGAAACCAATAGTTCTTATCCTGCGCGTGTATTGAGCAGGTATATCAAGCATATGACTGTTGATCGATTAGGGTGTTATAAGGTTACGTTAAGAGTACTTTACTCGCAGTTAATAAGGAGCAATCTACGGATATTCCATTAACATAATAAAGAGTTTTCTTCTCCCCTCTCCAAAGGATAATTGTGCCTGTCTTCAGGGCTTGAACGGGGTGGTTGATCTGGGAATATTCCCTTAACATAAGATACCTTATATAACAACTCCCCCTAAAGTACAATTTACGCAGGGGCAAAAAAGGAGTGGGAAAGGGGATAAAAAAAACCATCAAAACCGCTTTTTTTCCCTCCGTTCGACCCGCGTCAGCTCATGCCCCGACCCCCTAACCGGGGTCCTCGATTCTGGTACTGATTCAACCGCTGCTGCTGAGCCTGCTCCTGCTGCTGGGCCGTTTCCCGTTGCTGAGCGAACTGCGATAGCGAGACAAGGGCGTGTTCTTGTTTCTGGTAGGCGCTCGTCTGAAAGCCAAAACTAGGCTTGGCTTTGGTCTCCTGCCGGGCATGAATCCAGAAACTATAATGCTTTTCCTGCATCTGGTAATCCAGACCCGAGCCTTTAGGATCATCCAGATAAGCCAGTTTCGCTTTGGCTTCCTTCGCTTCGCTGCTCAATCCGAACCAACTCCCCGCCTGACGGCTTAGCGTCTGCCGTTGTTCAGCGCGCCATTCTACCTGGAACTGGTAGGACTCGCCCGCTTTGATTTGCCCCTCGAGCACCTGGCGCAAGCCATAATCAGGGCAGGCCTGTTTGAGCGCCTGAGCCGTTTTGAGCGTCGGATTCTGGGCCAGCGTTTGGGCAGCCTGCTCGATCCAGGCGTTGGTGGCCCGGATCTGTTCATTCAGCAAGCGCACCCGTTGAACCTGCTGCTGGTAGTCAGCTTGCCACTTGCGCTCAACCTCGCTCAATTCTGGGGCCTTTTTAGGCCCTTCAGGTGACGTTTGGGCGCGGACGACAGGAGTGACTGGTTCAACCGGCTTAACCGCATGAGCGGCCCGTTTTTGCGCTTGTGCCGCCTGTTGCTGCCGGTAGTTCGCTTCGAGCTGCTTCATAATACCCCCGTAGCTGTACTGTCGGGCGATATCGCACCCCTTGAAGGTGTGCCCGTCTTTGGCAAAACTCACCCCCACTGCTTTCCCTGTTTCGTTTTGGCGTACCTGGTAGGTGATGCCCTGCGCCTGGACTCGCTCAGCAAAGGCCTGGCCACTCGAACAGCTGGCCAGCACCTGTTCCAGCGTTTGGCGAATCTGGTGGCGACTCCGATCGGCCCCCTGCAACTGATCAGGCCGCTGCTTGTGCGCGCGCCGTTCGGCCACGGGTGTCAGCTCGTGCCGGATCGAGAGTTCTTTCAACAAGGCCTGAGAACGGGCGTAGTTGTGGCTATCCGAAATCGTTTGGCCCTGGTTATCGACCCGGTTAGCGATTAGGTGAAAATGGGGGTGGGGCTGGTCGTGGTGGCGAATGATGACGTATTGGGTCTGATCCAGGCCCATGCCCTGGACGTAATCCTGAGCAACGGCCAGCATCTTCTCGTTGGTGAGTTTGGCCGCGTCGTCGGGGTTAAAGCTCACGGAGGTATGCCAGACGGCCCGCCCTAGGTCCGGATTCAACAACCGACCCCGGTTAAAGTCAGCCGTCATGCTGGAAGCCGAACTCATTCGAACGCCAACGGCCTCCAGGACTTCGGCTTGTTTCTGTTCCTGGCTGTGCTTATGGCCCTCAAACTGGTAGCGCACGCATCCGCCGAAGCTGGTGCCGATGCTGGTTTTGCCGATCATTTGGCGTAGCGATCTAAGAGTTCGCCTAACTCCCGCACCCGGCGATCCACCAGGATAGCCACCGAGCGAATCCCGTCGGTGTTGGCCTTACGGGCCAACTGGTTCAGGTTGTTGCTCATGGTGGCGATCTGCCGCAGCAGGGTCTCCTGCTCGGCTGTGATCACCGTCACGTCACCCACACACAGTTCCCGGATGACGTCGGCCATGCTGGTGTTGCGTTGCTGGGCCAGTTCCTGCACATAAGCGTAGGAAGCCGGTTCAAGCCGGACTTGAATGGCCTTGCTGCGTTTCTCTTCGTCCTTCTTTTTGGGCCGTCCACCTTTGGCTTTGGCAGCGGGTAAGCGGGGTTCAGGGGTCATAAGACAGCTAAGTCTAAGGGGATAAAGGGGCTCATAAACCGGGTCAGTGGGTGTGTGTAGTGCTGGGCCTTTTGCGACGATAGGAGCAAAAGCAAGACGGTTTGAGGAACGCTAACCCGACGATAGGAAGGTTTAGCGGTACGAAAAACATGGCTTGCTCCTTCCCATCTGCACGTTGCTGTCGCGGCAGCAATACTACGCTACTAGCAACGCAATACCAAACCGTCACACCCCTTTTCCTTGTCTTTGCTTACTAATCTCTCCTTACTATGGCAGGAATCAGGATATATACCTGTTGGTTAGTAAAATAACCACTTACAAACTAAATTTATAGTTGCCGCCTTTTTCCTTTTTTTAGTTTTTGCTTTTTTCCCCTTTCCAATTTGACAGTCTTATTTGCTGCTTTTCCGATTGTGGATAAGCATGATTTTTTTGCCCTTTTTTACTCCTCAAAAACCGGTTTTTTGGCATTTGCACTTTAGCAAATATTACTTTTGCAAACTTTACGGCCTCGTAACTAATTGATTTTTAGTATTTTATAGGGGTATTTTACGAGTAATTGACGGGATTTTACGAGTAATTGACGGCGTTTTCAAGGGTATTTTACGAGTAATTGACGGAAAAAAGGCGTTATAACTTGCATTTATTAAGACTAATTATTTTTTTTACTCGTAAAATGATTAATCATGACGGGGGTAGAGACATTTAAGCAGACTAACGCTATCACTGGGGCCAGATACGATTATACCACAACTGAAAAGCGTTTGGTCTATTTATCCCTGATTGAAGTGATGAAAACTGTTCAGGATGGTATTACAGATGACTTCTTCAATAGAGATCTCGACCTATTTATCGTAGAAGATCAGTTAAAGAAATCAGATCCTAATGACAATCGTTTTCGGGACTATCGTAAGGCGGTTGTTAGTCTGCGCAAAAAGGATTTTTCGATTGATGAAACAGATGGAAGCTGGACAGAAACCGGCTTTGTGACAAGGGGCAAATACAAGAAGAACAAGGGCTTAGAGGTAAGTATTTCGAGAGACGTCTTACCATATCTCTACGAGCTTACAAAGCGGTTTACGGTACTAGACGCTACTGTAGTTATGACCCTAGCAAGTAAGTTCTCTCAGCGATTCTATGAGTGGTGCTGTCAGTGGAGATCAGTCGGCCAGTTCGAATTCACTCCAGATGCTTTGCGAGATGTGTTAATGATTAAAACTCAAACTGGGGATCTCAAGATCTACGTTTTGGAGGTCGCGAAAGCAGAATTGATGAAAATGTATGAGGACGGAGTTAGCGACTTATATTTCACCTACAGTGAAGAAAGAGGGGGAAGAGGTCGGGGAGGGTCTGTGAAGCGATGGATTTTTAAAATTCACACGAAAAAGAAGCAAGTAGCTCAGGAAAGGGCCAAGAATGAGGATGTCGTCTTCGTCATGCGCTTTTTGGGTCAAATCTTTGGTAAAGACTCACCGCTGGTAGATCAAGCCCTAGAAGCCCTTAAAACGCACGAAAATGTAAAGGCATTTGCTACTCGGGCCGATGACTTACAATCTTCGGGTAAACTTGACAAGACCAAAAACAAGCCTGGCTATATCCGCTCAATCCTTCAGAAAGAATTTGGCCTCGACAAGAAGTAGAATACGTTAGCGGATTTATCACTCGTACGTCTATGTCATCCTGTTAGTATAGACCGCTTTTACATAGAGTTGTACTAATAGGCTAAGTGGATGATAGCTTTACTACAAAGTGTAACAATATGTTATTTTATTAGAGCTAAAAAAAACATAAAAGGCGATTAGTTTCCGAAGAAAGTATAGTTCAGTACTACTTAGATAAATCTTATAATATAACATTCATCGAGTAAAATCGAAATACTGTCAAACCTTACATATAATTTGGTTGCCTCCTGAAATACAGGTTTTTATACTATATGATTGGTCTATTTGGCACATTTCCCTAATAAATCCGCAATCACATTACAAACAACATTGAATTGATAAAGTATGTGATATTAAATTAACACTATTAATGCTTTTAAAATAGTGTTGGTAACTAATAATAGTCTTTATAATTAACGATTACAAAAAAGATATACTTATTTGCAATTATTAATTAATCATATACTTTTGGGTAAACATAAACCAAAATGTTATGGAACGTATATACTCTTTAGGGTTACCAAAAGTAGCTCTTGCTTTACTATCGCTAACATCAATTAGCGCTTTCAGCCAGAATAACTATGTTGCTACCACACCAAACTCAGCAACTACTGGTACTAACAACACGATTGTTGGAGTCGGGGCCGGAAGTAGTATAACTGGTGCTCAGGTTAACACATTTCTTGGTTACCAGGCTGGTAATCTGACTACTACAGGCATAGCCAACGTGTTTTTGGGTAGCCAAGCCGGATTAAATAACACGACAGGAAAAGGTAACATGTTTCTAGGACAGCAAGCTGGTGGTAGCAACACAAGTGGCAATTATAATTTGTTTGTAGGGAATAGTTCTGGTAGCGTTACAAGTACTGGCTCAGGGAACACAGCTATTGGTGATGGTTCTCTATTGCAAAACAGTACAGGTACTCAAAACAC
Organism: Spirosoma agri; assembly: GCF_010747415.1. NCBI lineage: Bacteria > Pseudomonadati > Bacteroidota > Cytophagia > Cytophagales > Cytophagaceae > Spirosoma > Spirosoma agri. The sequence goes on from NZ_JAAGNZ010000015.1 coordinate 9,526, forward strand.
AGCTATTGGTCAATATGCTGGTGTAGGCAGTAGTGGCAGTGAGAACGTCTTCATTGGCTCGCTTGCTGATGTATCGTCAAGCGGGCTTAATCTAACCAACGCTACGGCTATTGGAGCTCGAGCCCGCGTCAGTCAAAGTAACAGTATTGTCCTAGGAGCTAATGCTAATGTTGGTATTGGTACTTCCGCCCCAGCCAACAAATTGGAAATCACAGCCGGAACGGCCAACAGGTCGGGATTGCGTTTCACCAATTTAACTAGATCATCGAGTTCGCTGTTAGATTTATCAATCACTCTGGCAAACCCAATCGTCAAAGTACTAACGGTAGATACTAATGGGGACGTAGTGCTGGCAGGTCTTGGAGTAAACTTAGGTAGCATTATTGGCGGTCGTGTAGGAGCTCCAGACACTTGGACTGTAGATACCCAGACTTCAACTGTTCAATCAGTTAATAATAACCCAGTCTCTATTGGCGGTGGTATCAAGCGAATGCCAACAGGGTATAAATTGTTTGTTGCAGGAGGAATTTTAACTGAAAAAGTTAAAGTAGCGGTTAAAGACTCAGATGAGTGGGCCGATTACGTTTTCGCTGACAATTATAAGTTGCGTAACCTGAACGAAGTAAGCCGGTTTGTTCAGAAGAACAAACACCTACCGGGTGTACCTTCTGCTTCTGAAGTGGCCGCGAACGGAATCGACCTTGGTAAAATGGACGCCAAATTGCTAGAAAAAATTGAGGAATTGACACTGTACGTGATCGAACTCAAAAAGGAAAACCAGCAAATAAAGAAAGCCATGCGTTCGCTTAGCCAAAACAAACGGAAATAATCATGAGAAGAATTTCTGTTTTCGCACTTCTCTGGGCTACAAGTCTGCTAGCAGCCGCCCAAGACGGAGAACCCATTCGGTCGCTATCGGCAACGTACTATCCGCAATCGCTAGAACGGGCAGTTGTATCACTGGTGGCTAATAATGTTGTTTCGGCGAGCCAACAGGTCGAATACCGGGCTGGAAAATCGGTTGTACTAACACCTGGATTCGAAGCTAAGGCAGGAGCTGTTTTCACTGCTCACACAGGAGCGGTAAAACGCGTATCACTAGAGGGTGACGGCGCATTACTGTCGCTAAGAGGCTATCCAAATCCGTTTGTTGAACGAGCCAATATTAGCTACAAGCTAGCCGATGAGGGGATTACGAGTTTATTTATCACGTCGTCGGACGGTAAAGTAGTTGGCCGCTTGGTCGATAACAAGTTTCAATCGGCCGGTCAGTACGATGTGGAATGGCAGGCCGATCAACTGCCTTCCGGCTCTTATTTATGCGTGCTGGAGGCCAGTGGGAAACGGATAGCCACCCGCCTAATTAGAAAATAGGCTAGTCGTTATGTTAAAAAACGGATATCCCGTGTCAGAGAGTCTGACACGGGATATCCGTTTTTTAACGCACAAAATGTAAATGCATTATCAAGTCCTCTACACTGTGCGCCTGTTGATTCAATGTCCAAATCATTGAGCGAGCACCAAGTCCCTTCATATTGGCAAGAAAGCTGTTATTTGATTGTTCTTACGTTATAACGCCTGATGGAGAATCGTTCGGCCTTGCTTGCTGTTATTTTATCAACATACATTACTTATGGAAGCTGATACTCGGATCATCAGCAACTCGCCCAAATGACCGGGTAGAAGTACATTATGGCTTAAGCGGTAGCTATATCACTACCAGTCCCAATTAATCTCCATAATTGGTCGTCATTGACGCTTACTGACCTTGGCCGTTCAAACCCCGCCGAAGAAGAAGACCAACAACTGGCTCCTCTACCTCTTTAGGTTTTCCGAGTAAACTTATTACCAGTGTTGCGTTACCAAAGAAACTGAGCCTTACAAACTAATTTTATAGTTAGCCGCCTACCTTTTTTTTAGTTTTTGTTTTTCTTTTCTCTTTGTTTTTTGATCCGCTCGTCAGTAATCCAGTGATCAGTTTTTGCTAGCTTTTGTTTCCTAAAAAGCTGTTTTTTCAAGCCACTTTTTCGACAACAAGCTCTTGTGTATTATCAATATCTCTTGTTAAACACTTGTAAGGCAAAAATAAGGCTTATAATTAACTGACTACTAATATTTTACGCTGTGGATAACTTTAATAAAGTGAGGTTTGGTTACTAATAAAGTGAGGTTTGGTAGCAAAAGCAGGCTTAATAAAGTGAGGTTTGGTAGCAAAAGCAGGCTTAATAAAGTGAGGTTTAGTTACTTTTATAATGTTTTAAAATAGTTATATTGATTTATAAAAATCACTTTTTATATTTGCTTGATAATCAGCTAAGTTTATTCAAAATGAATAAGGGAATAGAAATTTGGCAAGATAACGCTCTGACTCTTGCTCGATATGAGATGAGCGAGACGGAAAAGAACTTGTTGTATATGGTTGTCGCTCAAGTTAAGCCTGAGGACTCTGAATCTAAAAGATACCAAGTATCGGTTAATCAGATGGCTGAGATTAACGGTTCGGCACGTTTAAAGGCTGACGCTTACAGACAAGCAACTCGTAAGCTGATAACTCGCGTATTTGAGACAACGCTTTCTGATGGTGACTTTTTGCAAGCCGCTTTCATAACATCAGCACGTTATAAGAAAGGGACTGATATAATTGAGATCGGTTTGTCGCCAGAGGTGAGACCGTTTTACGT
>NZ_JAAGNZ010000016.1 GCF_010747415.1 Spirosoma agri
GGAGTTGAATTGAGGTCTTCCATGGGGGTGTCTTACATGTGTAAGACACATAATTAGACAAAATTTAGGTGTGTAAGACAAAAATCTAAGATTGTAAGACATATAGTAAGGGTTGTAAGACAAATCAGTAAAATTGTCTTACAACCTCTTTGGACTAACATAAGTCAGATTATACAACCATGAATTTGTCATTTGAGAGAAAAAACAGTATCACAAACTCAATCCTATCCCTAAAAGCTAGACGTTGATTCTTGAGATAACGATTTGAGATACAAGGTGAATAGAATCGACGCAATTGGTAAAGGTTCGGCAACCGTTGCGTAGAAGGGGCGTTCTGAGCAATTAAAAATTAACTGCTCAGAATTTGTAAAGAAACCGACCGTATGGTATCTTCACGTCGTGAAAACTATAAATAACTATAAACGCAAAAAGGAGCCCCTCGAAAACCGGCAACTCATTCTGGATGCGGCCCTGGAGATTGCCAGTCAGAAAGGTATCGACAACATGAGCTTAGAGGCTGTGGCCAAAAAAGCCCGTCTTACCAAGGGGGGACTGGTACACCATTTTCCCAAAAAACAAATGCTAGTAGACTCCTTGTTTAGTGACCGCTTGCAACAGTTTAACCAAGCTTTTCAACAACAACTGGCTATTAGCAGCACCCCCGTACTAGCGTTTTTAAGAACAGTCATCAACGAAAATCCGAACCCGCAACAAAAGCGATCGCTAAAGGTAATGATGCAAGCAGCTCTGAATCAGGAGCATTATCGGGCGATGTTCAGCCAGTGGTATCAGGAAAACGTACTGGCCGATCCGAATGACTGTTCACCGGCTCAGTTGATCCTATTTTTGGTCGCCGATTCCATTTTGGCCGCTCATGTACTGGGCTTTTACGCGCTGACCAATGAGCAAAAACAGCGAATCTTACAATTTTTAGAAACGCTCGATCTGGCTAGTTAGCTTCCTAATGCAGGTAGGTGCTACGGGTTATCCAGCCTGATCAATCAACCCTAAAGGGGCATAGTATACCCTATTCTTATTCATAAGTTAATTCATTAACCTCAGCTGATCTACCTGCGCATCAGTGGCTTTTTAGGTAGATCGGTCAAAAACGTTAAAATAACCTATGTCCCATGTAGTTTCATCTGTAAGACCACCTCTCGTCACCGGGGGCAAGACCTATGCCGATGTGACCGAAGATATCAGCAAACAGGTGGAAGGACGCCCCACCCGGGAGTGGAAGATCGCCTTTACAGTCGCTCTGCTGGTGCTGCTCTACGGGACCGCCTGTGTGTTTTGGACCTGGTGGGAAGGCTTGGGGGTATGGGGCTTGAACAAAACCGTGGGCTGGGCCTGGGATATCACCAACTTTGTCTGGTGGGTCGGTATTGGCCACGCCGGTACGCTGATTTCCGCTATCTTGCTATTGTTCCGCCAAAAATGGCGGACGGCCGTCAACCGGGCCGCCGAAGCGATGACGATTTTCGCCGTTATGTGTGCCGCTATGTTTATCCTGATGCACATGGGTCGGCCCTGGTTGGCCTACTGGGCACTACCTCTGCCCAATACCTATGGCTCACTATGGGTCAACTTCAAATCGGCCCTGGTCTGGGACGTCTTCGCCATCAGTACCTACTTTACCGTCTCGCTGGTCTTCTGGTACATGGGTCTTTTACCCGATCTGGCCACGATTCGGGACCGGGCCCGCAGCAAGGTCTCCCGCTACATCTATGGGGCCTTCGCTTTAGGCTGGAATGGGTCGGCTAAGACGTGGGCCCGGTATGAGTATATGAGTCTAATTCTGGCGGGTCTTTCCACGCCCCTGGTGTTATCGGTGCATACGATTGTCAGCATGGATTTTGCGACCTCGGTGATTCCAGGCTGGCATACGACCATCTTCCCGCCTTACTTCGTAGCGGGAGCGATTTTCTCGGGCTTTGCCATGGTGCAGAATTTGGTATTAATCATCCGGGTGGTATATAAACTGGAAGACTACATCACCTTAGAGCACATTGAGTCAATGAACAAAGTGATTACCCTGACCGGCTCGATTGTTGGGGTAGCTTACTTAACCGAGTTTTTCATTGCTTGGTATTCAGGGGTCGAGTTTGAAAGCTATGTGTTCATCAACCGGGCCACAGGTCCTTATTGGTGGGCTTATTGGGCGATGATGACGTGTAACGTGATTACCCCCCAGCTGTTCTGGTTCCGCTCCGTTCGTCGGAGTGTGGTCTGGACGTTTGTCTTATCAGTGGTGGTCAATATTGGGATGTGGTTCGAGCGGTTTGTGATTATGGTTACCTCCCTGCACCGGGACTATTTACCCTCCAGTTGGGTCATGTTTCACCCCACCTTATTTGACATTAGCGACTTTATCTTCTCGTTTGGTCTATTTTTCACCCTATTCTTGCTGTTCTCCAAGTTCTTGCCAGTGGTGAATATGGCGGAGGTGAAAACGATTATCAAATCGTCTTCGGCAACTCTACCCGTATCGGTGTCTGGGGTTGCCAAGGGGGAGCGGGTCAGTCATCCAACGTTCAACAAGGCGGTAGAATGAAGGCGCAAAACCTCGCGTTCGATTATGGATCGTCAAGCGAAATAGTTTAGTCTATAGCAGCCTAAAGATTGTTTGGTTCGGGTAAGCGTACACCATTAATATGGTCCCGAGCAGGTCCATACTTTTTATTTGATTTGATGGGTTACAAGAGTTGCATGGTTTGTATTCTTGGATTACATATTATCTTAAAACGCTCATTTTCCTAAAATGAGCAGAGTAGTCTACAAATAACCACCTAACATAATATTGGCCATTTCTTTTCCCTTTTCAATGTACAATCCGGCCTGTTTTTAGCGGTTGTATGGGGTGGTTGATCTCGGAATATTTCATTAACATAACGTTCGTTATACAACACCCCTCAAAATAGTACAAGTCCCGGCTACGTCTGAAAACAGCATAGCCGGGACTTGTACTTTGCGTTTACAGCGGTTCACTCGGTCCGATCTTGATGGTCTAACAGCTCTTGTTGGGTGGCAAATAACTTCTCCTCTGAGGGGAGAAGCTGCACATTAACATTGACCCTTGCTGAACCGGCGTGCTCCCCCACAGGCTTCATACCATAAATAGCGTTGGTTATGACCAACTCATGGTTTTCTTGCGGCTTGCGGATGACCAGCGTATTGGCCATACCACCATCTAAGATGATTTGCATGATCGTAGCCTGGAAAGAAGCGAATTCATGAACTGAGCCGTACGGTTGATCGACCCATACCGTATCACCAACGGCAAAGGGAACTTCGGTAGGTTTCAGGGTAAGTTTCATATCATAGGGAATAAAGTGATTCGCTGGCTAGAATGAGTCCGGCAACGACTGACCAACCTGACGCGAATAGACTATGTTACAAATCTTTGATGATAAGCAGCTTATGTTGGGCCACGGCCCATAAAGACTGTCGTTTAATGTAGAGCCGGGCGGCCAGTGCCGTGATTTATGCGTAAGAAAACCTGTTTATCACATGCCCATTCCTAAACCTCGACTTCGTTTCTGCTCCTGTTGTAAAGGCAACTCTCGTTCTTGGCTTAGGGCTACTTTTTTGGCCTGCTCTAGCCGTAGCTCTTCAGCCCGCCGTAGATCGGCGGCCAGTTGCTGCTGTCGTTCGTGTTGCGTATCGCGTAGTTCCAGCGTTATGGCAGCCCGTTCCTGAACACTCCCGTTGCTCATCGTATTCTGATACCGGAAACTCTCTTCCAACTCCCGGCGGTAGTTCAGTTGGGTATCAAAGGCCGCTTCACTGCGCTCTTTGAACTGGACCCGATTAAACTGGCCAAACTTATGACCATGCTCGGCATTTTTACCTTGCCCGCGATGGTTGGTCATTGGACTCAAGAGCCGTTGGTTCTGCATGTCTTTACGGCTCACAATGATCTGAACGTGCATCTGGTGGCCAGCCTTTAATTTGCCCCGTTGGGTCAACCCCTGCTTCACTTCCGGATCGGTCCACTTGTAGCCCCGGTTGTACTCAACCTTGCCGTACCACTTCACATCATCCGGGCCTAACCCCTTCTGAAAGTTGGCCGCGTACTCCGCCATCACAGCCCGCGCGTACTCTTTCAGCTTCTGGGGGTCGTTGCCAATATGCTGTAGCTCTTTCTGAGAAGGACTAATGTTAACCAGATAGAACTTGGCCTCGTGTTGCTTGAGCTTGGCCGTATTTGAGTCGATGCCTAACCGTACCTCCTGAGCGCGTAAATCATCACGCCCTTGGTTGAACCACAATTCGGCCTTGTGCTCGGCTTTCAGGTTATTCTCTTTCTCCAGGTACTCGACGAGCTGGCCACAACTGCCGGCATTGCTGCCGCTGCTACTGGACGTAATGTTGACGTGGGGCATGGTGGAAAAGGGAATAAAAACTTACAGATTGTTGACTTGGCTGCGGGCGTTGTCATGAAGCTCTTTGATCAACCGCCCCTGGGTGATGGCGTTCAAGGACTCCCGCTGCATGGCATAGTGATCGAGTATACCCATAAACTTCGCTTTTAAGCCCTTCTTGGCTTCGAGCTGTGTCTTTACTTCACTTTGATGAGATCGTGTCTCTGAGAGCAAATCATCAAGCTTCTTGGCCATCTCCTGCTGCTGTTCTCGCTCGATCTGATGCTCTTTGAGCAACCGACGTTGAGTGTGAATGAAAAACCCACTGACCTGCTGGTTGTCGTCCTGTTGGAAAAACTGTTCGTACTGGCTGTTAAGTCGGTTCAGGTTGCGTTGGAGTTGAGCCAGATCCGCCAGCATCGGCGAGAGGGCTTCTTTCTCCTGCGTTTTGATAAAGGAGATGATCCGGTTGATGCCTTGGCCTAACTCTTTCTTGAGCAACTCGTCGTTCAGATCAGCCGGATCCTTCTTGGATTTGTAGAAGTAGTCCACCATCTGCCCAAAAAGCTCCTGCTTACTACGGCCTAACTTTTCACTTAACTTACTGAATTTCAGATCAGTATCTGAATCAAAGCGGACGGACTTATTTGCTTTAACATCCATAATTAAGCGTCTTAGTATATTAAAAACAGCTTTAAAATGCTAAAAAAAGGCATTTTTTGCTAAAAATATACTTTTTGCTTACTAACTAATTGTACAATTATTTACTAACTAATTGATTATGAGCATAGAGACCTCGTAGAGCAAGCATGAATTATCGCGCAGCGTAATTCCCGCTTGCTCTTTATAAGACCGCTTCGCGCTTTGTTTTTCTCGCTTCGCGCCCTTTGTTTTTTGGTCTTTTCCGCACGCCCGTTTTGTGTTCCCTTTTCAACTATATTTTTAGTTTATCTTTTTACTTTCTAAACCGTACCTGTCAAAGCACTTCATCAAAGGGCCTCCCTCGCGCGTACATGTGTGCTCACGCGCGAGACAAGTGATTGTGTATTTCAAATATCTCTTGTTAATCTCTTGTAAGGCCAGAATAGGGTCCATAACTATCAGATTTACAATAAATTAAGGTGTGGACAACTTCAATAAACACAGGTTTGGTCGGTAATAAACACAGGTTTGGTCGGTGAGATAGGCTTAATAAACACAGGTTTGGTCGGTGAGATAGGCTTAATAAACACAGGTTTGGTCGGCAGAAAGAGAAATTACATAAACACTAATTGCGTTTATGTTTTACGTTTTTATATTTGTCTGAAAATCAGTAAAACATGAGCAAACTGGAAATTTTTCAAGATAACGCTTTGACTACTGCTCGGTATGAAATGACAGAGACAGAGAAAAACTTGTTTTATATGGTGGTCGCTCAAGTCAAGCGAGAAGATCCACCTACAAAAATGTATCAAGTCTCAGTTAAAGACATGGCTACTATTGTAGGTTCTGAAGAATTGAAATTTGAAGCTTATAGAAAGGCAACTGAAAAGCTAAATGGGCGGATTTTTAGAACTACTCTTCCAAATGGCAACTATTTTCACGGCTCGTTTATAGCGTCAGCTGAGTACAAAAAAGGTACTGGTATCATTGAGATTGAACTATCTCAAAAAGTAAGGCCTTTCTACGTCGATTTAAACGAACGATTTACGAAGATCCAGTTAGCTGCGGCAATATCACTTAACTCGGCTTATGCCAAGCGGATCTATGAGCTTTTATGTATGTTCAAGAATATGAAAAACAAGACGTTTAAGCGTAGTATCATAGATTTAAAAAATATGCTTGGTATCATTGATGAGAAAACTGGTAAAGATACTTATCCAGATTGGACCAAATTTAAAACCAACGTATTGGATGTAGCAGGTAAAGAAATCAACGGTCATACTGATCTGACGTTTAATTATAAACCTACTTATGGAGACCGTCCCGGAAGAGGGCGAAAACCGGTTGTTGAAGTAGAATTTGAAGTGTTTTATCAAGCCAAGCCCGAACCCGTTCAAACCTCCTCTTTGCATGAGCGATTGGTAAAGCAATTTCGATTACGAGTTGATCAGGCCAATCAAGTGTTAGCTTCACACTCAGTCGAAATTATTAATCGACAGCTCTATGATATCCAAGCTAAAGCAGCTGGTGGCAAAGTGAAGAACTTGGGCAGTTATACAGCCAAGGTGTTCGGTTTACAGGCAAAATCGGAGGGCAAATAGATTTAACCAAAGAGCCTTCGCCAAACTGATTTTTTGCCTTGTTCAGGCAATCGGTTAGCAATCCCTTCAACCATTTTAGTTAAATGGTCAATCTGGTTTTGAATATCAATCGGGGCAGCGGGTAATTGAGATTGGGTAAGTTGACCTTGTACTAAGCTACGGATATCTTCATTGACGTACTGACCTATAGTCTTACCAGCTCGTTCGGCAGCTTTCTCAATCACAGCTCTCGTGTCACGCTCGACACCCCGTATTGACCAAGTAACGGGACTACTCCCTTTGCTGGATGCGCTATTGTCGTTAGTTGGGTCA
>NZ_JAAGNZ010000017.1 GCF_010747415.1 Spirosoma agri
AGGGGGCAACTGGACCAACAAGGCGGGCTGGCTCAGCGGCTGCGACCCCTGCACGGGCAACGGGGGGCAACCCTGGTTTGGCCTGGGATGCACCAGCGGACGGGTGAGTCGAATTAGTCTATACCAGAACAACCTGGTGGGTAGCCTACCGGCTAGTCTGAGCGGGCTGACGGGTCTACGGACGATTCAGATCAACGGCAACGCCCAGTTGGGGGGCAGTATTCCAGCGGGGCTGGGTAGTCTAACTGCTTTGGCTGGTATCGAGCTAGATAATAACGCGTTGACGGGCAGTATCCCCACTAGTCTGGGTGGTCTAACTAATCTACAGAGATTTTTCTTAAGCAACAATCAGCTAACGGGCAGCATCCCCCCCAGCCTGAGTGGACTGACCAATCTGCAGGAACTTAATTTAAGTGTCAATCAGCTAACGGGCAGTATCCCCCCCAGCCTGAGTATGCTCACCAACCTGCAAAGGCTTTTTCTAAACAACAATCAGCTAACGGGCAGTATCCCCCCCAGCCTGAGTGCGCTCACTAACTTGCAAGCTATTGATCTAAGCACCAATCAGTTGACGGGCAGCATCCCCACCAGCCTGGGTTCGCTTGCCAACCTGCAAGCTATTAATTTGAGCACCAATCAGTTGACGGGCACCATCTCCCCCAACCTGGGTTCGCTTACTAACCTGCAAGCTATTAATTTAAGCACCAATCAGTTGACGGGCACCATCCCCGGCAGTTTTACGGCTCTGACCAACCTACAAAGGCTTACTCTAAGCAACAATCAGTTGACGGGCTCGATCCCCAGCCTGAGTGCGCTCACTAACCTGCAAGCTCTCTATTTAAATAACAATCAGTTGACGGGTACGATCCCCACCAGCCTGAGTGCTCTGACCAGCCTGCAGTTTCTTAATTTAAGCACCAATCAGTTGACGGGTTGCTTTCCGGCCTCCCTGTCGACCCTCTGCGGAGGAGGACGAGATGTTAGCTTCTCCAACAATCCCGGTCTGCCAGGGAGCGGTGATTTTGCAGCCTTCTGTGCCAGCGGCTTCGGCAGCGATGGGTTCGTGGCCCAGGCGTCGGCCAGCCTGCCTGCGGTCTGTACGGATGGTGTGGTGAGTCTAAGTGCCAATGGAGGCAGTGGGTATATCTATAGCTGGCTCGTGCCAGCCGGCGCTAAGCTGAGCAGCACTACTACCCAGAACGTGTCGGCTACGCTGACTACGGCGGGGGTGCAGACCTTCACCATCGTCATCAGCAGTGGCAGCAGTTGCAGCAGTACGGCCACCCTCAGCGTAACAGCCAACACCGCCCCCACCCCCACATTGGTCAGCAGCGGCCCCCTCACCTGCTCGGTGACCAGTGTCACCCTGACGGCTACCAGTGGGGCCAGCGCCTACACCTTCACCGCCCCCGATGGAACGGTGCTAGCCGGCAGTGGCAACACCCGCACGGTGAGCAGTCCGGGCAGCTACTCGGTCACCATCGCCAACGCCAGCGGCTGTATAAGCAGCACCAGCACTAATGTCACCAGCAACACAGCGGTATCTTTTGTGAGTATCAGTCCAAGTTCAGCGACCTTGACCTGCGCCAGTCCGACAACTAGCCTAACGGCGGTAGGTAGTGGCTCTGTGTTGTGGAGTACAGGAGAAACTACACCGGTAATTACGGTCAACAGTGCCAACACTTACTCGGTTACCCTGACTAACGCCAACGGTTGTTCTTCTGTAGCCAGCACCAGCATCAGCAGTTCAACAGCCCCCCCCACGGCCAGTCTGGTCAGCAGCGGCAGCTTGACCTGCTCGGTGACAAGCGTTACCTTAACGGCCAGCCCCGCCGGGCTCAATTATACCTTCAGTGGTCCGGGTGTGGTCAGCCAGAGTGGCAACACAGCCATCGTCAACGCAGCGGGTACTTACTCGGTGACGGTGGTGAGCAGCAACGGGTGTTCCAACATCGCCAGCACCAGCGTCAGTCAGGACAACGCCACCCCCACGACCCGTCTGGTCAGCAGCGGCAGTCTGACTTGTGCCGTGACGAGCGTCACCCTGACGGCCAGTCCAAACGGGTTGAGTTATCTCTTCGGCGGCCCGGGCATCGTGAGCCGGAGCGGCAACACGGCCGTGGTGAACGCCAGCGGTACTTATTCTGTCACGGTGGTCAATGGCAATGGCTGTTCGAGCGTAGCCAGCGTGAGTGTGAGCCAGGACAACGCGGCCCCAACAGCCAGCCTGGTCAGCAGCGGGAGTTTGACCTGTGCCGTGACGAGCGTGACCTTAAGGGCGAGTCCGATCGGATTGAGTTATGTCTTCAGCGGACCGGGCGTGATGAGCCAGAGCGGCAACACGGCCGTGGTGAACGCCAGTGGCACCTACTCCGTGACGGTGGTCAATAGCGATGGCTGTTCAAGCGTAGCCAGTACCAGCGTGAGTCAGGATAACGCGGCTCCTAATGCTACGTTAGTGAGCAGCGGCATTTTGACTTGCGCGGTGACGAGTGTGACGCTAACGGCCAGCCCGAGTGGGTTGAGTTATGTCTTCTCGGGCCCGAGTGTGGTGAGTCAAAGCGGCAACACGGCGGTGGTTAACGCCAGCGGTACCTACTCGGTCACCGTCGTTAATGGGAATGGTTGTTCGTCGGTGGCCAGCGTAAGTGTGAGCCAGGACAACGCGGCTCCGGTGGCGAGTCTGGTGAGCAGCGGCAGTCTAACCTGTTCGGTGACCAGCGTAACCTTAACGGCCAGTCCGGACGGACAACGCTATGTCTTCAGCCGTGGAGCGACTCAGATCGGCAACACGAATCAGGCGGTGGTCAATGCCTCAGGCACCTACTCGGTGACGGTCCTCTCGGCCAACGGCTGTTCGTCGGTGGCCTCCACGACGGCAGTGGGCGATGTGACGGTGCCAGAGGCCGGCTTGACCAACAATGGCCCCCTCTCCTGCCTGATGAGCTTGGTGACCCTAACGGCCCGTGGCGGAGACA
>NZ_JAAGNZ010000018.1 GCF_010747415.1 Spirosoma agri
TGTCTCCAAACCTACACCTGTCGCCTATCAACGTAGTCGTCTCCTACGACCCTTTATACCGGATGACTCATCTCGGGGCCAGTTTCGCACTTAGATGCCTTCAGCGCTTATCTGTTCCCAACGTAGCTACTCGGCCGTGCCTGCGGCCAAACAACCGATCCGCCAGCGGTTGGTCCATCCCGGTCCTCTCGTACTAAGGACAGACCCCCTCAGTCATCCAACGCCCACCACAGATAGGGACCGAACTGTCTCACGACGTTCTGAACCCAGCTCGCGTGCCACTTTAATCGGCGAACAGCCGAACCCTTGGAACCTTCTCCAGCCCCAGGATGTGACGAGCCGACATCGAGGTGCCAAACCTCCCCGTCGATGTGAGCTCTTGGGGGAGATCAGCCTGTTATCCCCGGCGTACCTTTTATCCTTTGAGCGATGGCCCTTCCATGCGGAACCACCGGATCACTATACCCGACTTTCGTCCCAGATCGGCCTGTGTGCCTCACTGTCAAGCTTGCTTCTGCTATTGCACTCCACTGCCGATTACCGTCCGGCATGAGCAAACCTTGGGAAACCTCCGTTACCCTTTCGGAGGTGACCACCCCAGTCAAACTACCCACCAAACACGGTCCGAGTCTCCTCGTTAGAACGCCAGTAAGCCAAGGGCGGTATTTCAAGGTTGATTCCAGGATGCCTGGCGACACCCCTTCGCAATCTCCCGCCTATCCTACACATGACTGACCGGCATTCAATGTTAAGCTGTAGTAAAGGTGCACGGGGTCTTTCCGTCCCGTGGCGGGTAAGCGGCATCTTCACCGCTACTACAATTTCACCGAACTCATGGTTGAGACAGTGCCCAGATCGTTACACCATTCGTGCAGGTCGGAACTTACCCGACAAGGAATTTCGCTACCTTAGGACCGTTATAGTTACGGCCGCCGTTTACTGGGGCTTCAGTTCAAACCTTCGCCTTGCGACTAAGCTCCCCCCTTAACCTTCCAGCACCGGGCAGGTGTCAGACCCTATGCGTCAACTTTCATTTTGGCAGAGTCCTGTGTTTTTGGTAAACAGTCGCCTGGGCCTCTTCTCTGCAGCCTCCCACTCGCGCAGGTAGGCCCCCCTTATCCCGAAGTTACAGGGTCATTTTGCCGAGTTCCTTAACCATGATTCTTTCGCGCACCTTAGAATATTCTTCCCAGCTACCTGTGTCGGTTTACGGTACGGGTATCCATACGCTTAACGACCACTGACTTTTCTTGGAAGCCCCTTCAGTTCTTCGCTTCAGCCGAAGCCTCCGCTCAACGCCCACTTCCGTCCGGACGTAGAACCCCCAGCACTCCGTCATCAGTACTCCTGCATAGATAGTTCAGGACTATTAACCTGATCCCCCTCAAAGCCCGGCATTCGCCTGCTCCTTAGACCCCGACTAACCCTCCGATGACTGCCATCGCGGAGGAAACCTTAGCTTTTCGGTGTGAGGAGTTCTCATCCTCATTCTCGTTACTTATGCCTACATTTGCTTTTCTATGCGGTCCACCAGGGCTCACGCCCCAACTTCACCCCCCATAGAATGCTCTCCTACCACAAGTTAGTCTAACTAACTGTCCATAGCTTCGGTGATGTGCTTGATGCCCGTTTATTATCGACGCCCGCCCCGCTCGACCAGTGAGCTGTTACGCACTCTTTAAAGGAATAGCTGCTTCCAAGCTAACCTCCTGGCTGTCTCAGCAGCCGGACCGCCTTTGTTCAACTTAGCACTCACTTAGGGACCTTAGCTGATGGTCTGGGTTGTTCCCCTCTCGGACTTGGACCTTAGCACCCAAGCCCTCACTGCCCAGCACCCACTTGCGCATTCGGAGTTCATCAGAAGTTGGTAGGATGTGACTCCCCCGCATCCTGTTGGTCGCTCTACCTCACAAGTGGTAACACTGAACGCTGTTCCTAAAAACATTTCGGAGAGTACGAGCTATTTCTCAGTTTGATTGGCCTTTCACCCCTACCCGCAGTTCATCCGGAAGCTTTTCAACGCTTATCGGTTCGGTCCTCCACGGTGTGTTACCACCCCTTCAACCTGACCACGGGTAGATCACCAAGTTTCGCGTCTACCTCCACTGACTATTCGCCCTATTCAGACTCGCTTTCGCTTCGGCTGCGTACGTCCACGTACTTAACCTCGCCAGTGACGGTAACTCGTAGGCTCATTATGCAAAAGGCACGCCGTCACTGCCCGCTGGCAGCTCCGACCGCTTGTAAGCGCCTGGTTTCAGGGTCTATTTCACCCGGGTACTCCCCGTGCTTTTCACCGTTCCCTCACGGTACTCTCCACTATCGGTCTTCTGGTCGTATTTAGCCTTACCGGATGGTGCCGGCCGATTCAGAGGGGATTTCTCCGGTCCCCCCCTACTCAGGATCCCCAACCCGCCAACGCCCTGACCCGTACGGGACTCTCACCCTCTATGGTTGACTTTCCCAAGTCATTTCAGTTCGATTGTTGGCTTGATGTCGGGTCCTACTACCCCAACCACGCCGTAACGTGACTGGTTTGGGCTGTTCCGCGTTCGCTCGCCACTACTGACGGAATCACTCGATTGTTTTCTCTTCCTGCGGGTACTTAGATGTTTCAGTTCTCCGCGTTCGCTCCTCGAAAGGTACTATCTCTTCAAGATAGTGGGTTGCCCCATTCGGATACCAGTGGATCAGCCCCTGCCAGCGGGTCCCCACCATGTTTCGTCGCTTGCCACGTCCTTCGTCGCCACCAGAAGCCTTAGGCATCCCCCAGGCGCCCTTTTGCTGCGTGTTTCACGCTCTCTACTCGTTACTCTTGTGTGTCACCCAATTCCATCACTAGGATGAAATCAGTCTCTCCCTGTAGGTCAAAGAACAT
>NZ_JAAGNZ010000019.1 GCF_010747415.1 Spirosoma agri
GGCATAGCTGCCCGTGACGTTGCCCACCGTGGCGGTGAAGGTGATGGGGTTGCCCACACAGACCGCGTTGGGCGAAGCCGCAAAGTCGGCAATGGTGGGGGTGCTGTTCACGATAGTCAGGGTGTAGGTCGCACTCACCCCTGAGCAGCCGTTGGCATCGGTGGCCCGGATGGTGAGGGGGAAACTGCTACTTTGGGTGGGGGTGCCGCTCAGCACCCCAGCCGCCGATAAGCTCAACCCCGCCGGTAAGCTGCCACTGACCAAGCTAAAGCTGTAGGGAGTTGCCCCACCGCTGGCGGTAAAGGTCTGGCTGAAGGCCGTTCCCGCCGTAGCGGTGGTCGTGGCCGGGTTGCTCACCGTGACCGTAGCGGTGTTACTGATGACGGTGGTGCTGGTGGTGCTCACGCAGCCACTAGCGTTAGCCCCTGTCACTGAATACGTACCCGGACTGCTCACCGTGCGGGTGTTGCCACTGCCGGCCAGCACCGTACCATTACTATTGGTAAAAGTATAAGAGCTGCCCCCCGTAGCCGTCAGCGTGACGCTGGTCTGGGCACAGGTCAGCGGGCCGTTGTTGGTCAGACCAGCCACCGGCAAAGGATTCACGGTTAGGCCAGTAGCGGCAGCGGTCGTCTGGCCATTGCTGCTCACTGTCAGGGTAAAATTTTGCATGCCCGAGCCGCTAGCCGTCAGATTCTGACTAAGAGCCGTACTGGTGGTGTTACCCGTCAGGGAGGTGCTGGTTCCGTTGGTGAGGGTGTAGGCATAGCTGCCCGTCACGTTACCTACCGTAGCCGTAAACGTCACGGGGCTACCCACGCACACGGCGTTCGGACTAGCTACCAGTCCCGTAATGATGGGCGTAGCATTGATAACCGTTAGCGTATAGGTATTGCTCACTCCCACGCAGCCATTGGCATCGGTGGCCTGCACAGTCATCGAGAAATTGCCGCTCTCGGTGGGTGTGCCGCTCAATACCCCGCTGGTGGACAGGCTCAGGCCTTGTGGCAGCGTACCACTGGCCAGCGTGTAGGTGTAGGGGGCTGTGCCGTCTGATGCGGTGAAACTCTGGCTGAAGGTCACTCCCTGGGTGGCGGTGGTGATGGCCGGGTTCGTTACAATCACCGTCGCCGTGTTGCTGGTTACGGTGGTGGAAGTGGTACTCACACAGCCACTGGCATTAGCTACGGTTACCGAATACGTTCCGGGCGTAGTGACTGTGCGGATGTTACCGCTACCGGCCAGCACCGTACCATCACTATTGGTAAAGGTGAAGGAGTCAGCGTCCGTTGCCGTCAGGGTGACATTGCTCAGCGTGCAGCTCAAGGGCCCGTTGTTGGTCAGGCCCACCGTGGGAGCCGCGTCGCCCGTCACGCTGAGGGTGGCCGTGCTGCTGCAACTGCTGCCACTGCTGATGACGATGGTGAAGGTCTGCACCCCCGCCGTAGTCAGTGTAGCCGACACGTTCTGGGTAGTAGTGCTGCTCAGCTTAGCGCCGGCTGGCACGAGCCAGCTGTAGCTGTAGCCACTGCCTCCGTTGGCGCTCAGGCTCACCGCACTACCTGTACAGACCGCAGGCTGGCTGGCCTCTGCCTGGGCTACAAACCCATCACTGCCGAAGCCGCTGGCACAGAAGGCCGTAAAATCACCGTTCCTTGGCAGACCGGGATTGACGGAGAAGTTAATAGTTCGTCCGCCCCCACAAAGGGCCGACAGGGAGGCCGGGAAGCAGCCCGTTAGCTGATTGTTGTTGGCTAAAAATCTCAGCAAGCTAGTTAGTCCACTCAGACTAGCCGGGATGCTGCCTGTTAGCTGATTGTTGTTTAAGATAAGTTGCTGCAAA
>NZ_JAAGNZ010000021.1 GCF_010747415.1 Spirosoma agri
GCGTACCGGTCTGCACCGCGCTGATACGGATGCGGGGGTTGTCCGAGTAGAGCTGGATGGTGTAGGGTCCTGGCTCGGTGGTAGGCAGCAGCTCGTTAACCACGCGAAAGGCAACGAGTTGGCCGGTTAATCCACTGTAGCGGGGCGTGAAGCTGATGCTGTAGCGGTTGGGCAGGACGGGGGTACAGTTGAGGGTAGTCACGGCCGTGATGGCGAAGGGGGCTTCCATGATCGGTGCACTCGTCAAACTAAGTACCACCGAGGCCGTAGCCGAACAGCCATTGGCCCCCGTGACGCTAAGGGAGTAGGGACCAGCCACACTCACCGCAATACTGGCTGTCGTCTCGCCGGTGCTCCAGCGGAAGCCGACGGGCGCCGTACTTCCGGAAGCTGAAGCGGTCAGGCTAGCCGACTGGCCCTGGGCGATGGTCAGCGATGGGTTCGCTGCGATACTGGCGGTAGGCACCTGCTGATCCTGACCGATAACCACATGGGTACTAGCCGCACAGCCATTACCACTGGTGAGGGTCACTGAATAGGTTCCGGCTGCACGCACCAGGATACTGGGCGTCGTCTCGCCCGTGCTCCAGCGTACCGAGCCATTACCCATCGCTGTCAAACTCACCGTTGGACTGGCGCAGGTAAGCGTCGCGCTGCCGGGAGTGATGGAGACAATAGGTCTATTCTGGTCAGCTTCTACGGCGGTTTGAGCCACACCGCTACAGCCGTTGGCTGACACCACTGTCACCGAGTAGATACCCGACGCCGTTACGACTGCCTGATTCGTGTTACCGATCTGGGCCGCCCCACTGCTGAAGACGTAGCTTTGTGCATCTGGACTAGCGGTTAAGGTGACACTCGTCACCGCGCAACTGAGCGTTCCACTGCTCACCAGACTAGCCACCGGAGCGGTGTTGTCCTGACCCACACTCGTACTGGCGACCGCTGAACAGCCGTTGGCCGAGAGCACCGTCACCGAGTACAAACCGCTGGTGCTCACCACCGCCTGATTGGACGAGCCAAGCTGGTTGGCGCCCCCACCGAAACGGTAACTCTGCCCACCGGCACTGGCCGTCAAGGTAACCGAAGTCACCGCGCAACTGAGCGTACCGCTGCTCACCAGACTCGCCACCGGGGCGGTGTTGTCCTGACCTACACTCGTACTGGCCACCGCTGAACAGCCGTTGGCTGAGAGCACCGTT
>NZ_JAAGNZ010000022.1 GCF_010747415.1 Spirosoma agri
TACCGGCGAGACGACGCCCAGTATCTCGGTGCGTGCAGCCGGAACCTATTCAGTGACCCTCACCAGTGGTAATGGCTGCACGGCTAGTGCCAATGTGGTTATCGGTCAGGACCAGCAGGTGCCTACCGCCAGCATCGCAGCGAACCCATCGCTGACCATCGCCCAGGGCCAGTCGGCTACGCTCACCGCTTCGGCTTCCGGTAGTCCGGTGCCCTTGGGCTTCCGCTGGTCAACGGGCGAGATAACGCCTAGCATCGCCGTCAGCGCGGCCGGACCTTACTCAGTCAGCGTCACGGGGGCCAATGGCTGTTCGGCTACGGCCTCGGCGGTGCTCAGTTTGACCAGTGGACCCGTCGTGGAGGCTCCCTTCGCCATCACGGCCGTGACTACCCTCAACTGTACCCCCGTCCTGCCTAACCGCTACAGCATCAGCTTCACGCCCCGCTACAGCGGCCTGACCGGTCAGCCTGTTGCCTTTCGCGTAGTCAACGAGCTGCTGCCCACCACCGAGCCAGGACCCTACACCATCCAGCTCTACTCGGACAACCCCCGCATCCGTATCAGCGCGGTGCAGACCGGCACGTCCGGGGCGGCCACCTTTGATTATGACTGGCTGGCGGCTTGTCTAGCCTCGACGGCAGCTAACACTCCGCCCCGCCTGGTGACGGCCATACCGCCCCAATCGGCTACCGTGGGCGTGGGCTACAGCTACGTCATTCCCCAGGGTACCTTCACCGACGACCAGACGCCGGGGAGCCTGCGGCTGAGTGCCCAGGGGCTGCCCCCCGGCATCAGTCTGTCGGGCTATACCCTGTCAGGCGTGGCGTCCACCACCGTGGGCAGTCCGTTTCGGGTGATCCTGACGGCCACCGATCCGGGTACCCTGAGTGTGAGCACGAGCTTCGGCTTGGCGGTGGCCCCGGCTTCCATCGAGCCCCCGCAGCCCAGCCAACCCTTCGCCATCACGGCCGTAAGCCTGCTGAACTGTACGCCGATCGCTGACCGGATCAACATCAACTTTAGTCCCCGCTACGTGGGTCTGACCGGCCAGCCCATCGCCTTCCGGATCGAGAACGAGCTGGCGGCCACCAATGAGCCGGGTCCCTACTCACTGACGCTATACCGGGAT
>NZ_JAAGNZ010000023.1 GCF_010747415.1 Spirosoma agri
ACGTGCCGGTTTGCACCGCGCTGATACGGATGCGGGGGTTGTCCGAGTAGAGCTGGATGGTGTAGGGTCCTGGCTCGGTGGTAGGCAGCAGCTCGTTAACCACGCGAAAGGCAACGGGTTGGCCGGTCAGGCCGCTGTAGCGGGGCGTGAAGCTGATGCTGTAGCGGTTAGGCAGGATGGGGGTACAGTTGAGGGTAGTCACGGCCGTGATGGCGAAGGGGGCTTCCACGATCGGTGCACTCGTCAAACTAAGTACCACCGAGGCCGTAGCCGAACAGCCATTGGCCCCCGTGACGCTAAGGGAGTAGGGACCAGCCACACTCACCGCGATACTGGCTGTCGTCTCGCCGGTGCTCCAGCGGAAGCCGACGGGCGCCGTACTTCCGGAAGCCGAAGCGGTGAGCGTAGCCGACTGGCCCTGGGCGATGGTCAGCGATGGGTTCGCTGCGATGCTGGCGGTAGGCACCTGCTGGTCCTGACCGATAACCACGTTGACACTAGCCGTACAGCCATTACCACTGGTGAGGGTCACTGAATAAGTTCCGGCTATAAGCACCGAGATACTGGGCGTCGTCTCGCCCGTG
>NZ_JAAGNZ010000024.1 GCF_010747415.1 Spirosoma agri
TATCCCCCAGGGTACCTTCACCGATGACCAGACACCGGGGAGCCTGCGGCTAAGTGCCCAGGGGCTGCCCCCCGGCATCAGTCTGTCGGGCTATACCCTGTCAGGCGTGGCGTCCACCACCGTGGGCAGTCCGTTCCGGGTGATCCTGACGGCCACCGATCCGGGTACCCTGAGTGTGAGCACGAGCTTTGACTTGGCGGTGGCCCCGGCTCCCGTTGAGCCGCCCCAGCCCAGCCAGCCCTTCGCCATCACGGCCGTAAGCCTGCTGAGCTGTACGCCGATCGCTGACCGGATCAATATCAACTTTAGTCCCCGTTACGTGGGTCTGACCGGCCAGCCCATCGCCTTCCGGATCGAGAACGAGCTGGCGGCTACCAATGAGCCGGGTCCCTACTCACTGACGCTATACCGGGATAACCCAGTAATTACCCTGAAGGCCACCCAGACGGGCAGCGTGAGCGAAGCGAGTTTTGCCTACAACTGGCTGGCGGCCTGTGCGACCCAGGGGCAGGAC
>NZ_JAAGNZ010000025.1 GCF_010747415.1 Spirosoma agri
CTCCAGCGTACCGAGCCATTACCGACCGCTGTCAAACTCACCGTCGGACTGGCGCAGGTGAGCGTCGCGCTGCTGGGCGTGATGGAGACGACAGGTACAGATTGGTCAGCTTCCACGGCGGTTTGTGCCACACCAGTACAGCCGTTTCTCGATAGTACCGTCACCGAGTAAATACCCGACGCCGTTACGATCGCCTGATTGCTGGTGCCGATCTGCGTGGCTCCGGAGCTGAAGACGTAGCTTTGTGCATCCGGACTAGCGGTTAAGGTGACACTCGTCACCGCGCAACTGAGCGTTCCACTGCTCACCAGACTCGCCACCGGAGCGGTGTTGTCCTGACCCACACTCGTACTGGCGACCGCTGAACAGCCGTTAGCCGATACTACCGTCACCGAGTAGGTGCCACTGGCACTTACCAACGCCTGATTGGAACTGCCGATCTGAGTCGCCCCCTCACTGAACTGATAGCGTTGCCCACTCGGGCTTGCCGTCAGCGTAACGGATGTA
>NZ_JAAGNZ010000026.1 GCF_010747415.1 Spirosoma agri
GGGGGGCAACTGGACCAATAAGGCGGGCTGGCTCAGCGGCTGCGACCCCTGCACGGGCAACGGGGGGCAACCCTGGTTTGGCCTGGGATGCACCAGCGGACGGGTGAGTCGAATTAGTCTATACCAAAACAACCTGGTGGGTAGCCTACCGGCTAGTCTGAGCGGGCTGACGGGTCTACGGACGATTCAGATCAACGGCAACGCCCAGTTGGGGGGCAGTATTCCAGCGGGGCTAGGTAGTCTAACCGCATTGATCGGTATCGAGCTAGATAATAACGCGTTGACGGGCGGTATTCCCACTACTCTGGGTGCGCTGACTAATTTGCAGCAACTTATCTTAAACAACAATCAGCTAACGGGCAGCATCCCCCCCAGCCTGAGTGGACTAACTAGCCTGTTGAGATTTTTAGCCAACAATAATCAGCTAACGGGCAGCATCCCAACTAGTCTGAGTGGGTTGACCAA
>NZ_JAAGNZ010000027.1 GCF_010747415.1 Spirosoma agri
GTCCCGGTATAGCGTCAGTGAGTAGGGACCCGGCTCATTGGTGGCCGCCAGCTCGTTCTCGATCCGGAAGGCGATGGGCTGGCCGGTCAGACCCACGTAACGGGGACTAAAGTTGATATTGATCCGGTCGGCGATCGGCGTACAGCTCAGCAGGCTTACGGCCGTGATGGCGAAGGGTTGGCTGGGCTGCGGGGGTTCGATGGAAGCCGGGGCCACCGCCAAGTCAAAGCTCGTGCTCACACTCAGGGTACCCGGATCGGTGGCCGTCAGGATCACCCGGAACGGACTGCCCACGGTGGTGGACGCCACGCCTGACAGGGTATAGCCCGATAAACTGATGCCGGGGGGCAGCCCCTGGGCACTCAGCCGCAGGCTCCCCGGTGTCTGGTCATCGGTGAAGGTACCCTGGGGAATG
>NZ_JAAGNZ010000028.1 GCF_010747415.1 Spirosoma agri
CTGACCCGTTGGTCGAAGCGTTGTTGAGACGAAGCTTACCTGAGTAAACTGTTTCCCGATGTTTGGGAGTGCAAAGGTACGTTGCGTTTTCCCGATTGTCAAGTAAAAGTGAAAATATTTTTTTGTGTTATTTTCGTTATTTTTACTTGTAACTCACTGGTGATCAATTCGTTAACTGGTCTACCGGGCGAGTTCCCTTGTGATTGGGAGTGCAAAGGTACGAGACTGTTTTTGGTTTGTCAAGTAAAACTGAAAATAAATTTTGCAATTGATTGTCAGCGGGTTGCACGTAACAGATTGATTGTCAAGGGTGTTTGCTTGATTTTTCGTTCTGTTTTCCTCATTTGGGACTGCAAAGGTAGGGGTCATTTTGGCCTTTGTCAAGCCCTGCCGGCAAAATAGGTTGGCGAGT
>NZ_JAAGNZ010000029.1 GCF_010747415.1 Spirosoma agri
AGGGTATTCGACAAGCTGCTGCGACAGCCACCCACCTGACAGCTGGCCGTGTAATCGCCCGCCGTTTTGACGCTCAGGCTGCTGCCCGTATCGCCCGTCGACCAGGTCACCGTGCCGCTGCACCCGCTGGCCGTCAAACTCACGCTCGACCCATTACAGATCTGACCCCCTCCGCTCACGCTGATCACCGGCGCAGCAGGCGCCACACAGGGAGCCTCTGCCGTGACGGGTTTGGCGCACACCTGATCGAAGCAGATGTAGCCCTCATCCACCCCGCTGCTCAACCCGATCGTGTGAACCCCCGCCGTCAGCGTGTAACTGCCCACCCCGCTGCTCTGGTAATCGCTGGTCGAACTCAACCGCAGCGTCTGGCTCTTGCCGTCGACGCG
>NZ_JAAGNZ010000030.1 GCF_010747415.1 Spirosoma agri
TGTCCAGTACGGGCGTATCCACCGTGGTGGTGACGGCCACCGATGGAGGTGGCTTGAGTGCCAGCACGGGCTTTACACTGACGGTGACGGCCCCGGTTTCTGCGACGATAGGTGAGCCGGGTAGCTTTACGATCACCGGGGTGCAAACGGTGAGTTGTGTGGTGGTAAGTGGCGGTCAGCGGGCGGTCACCTTTACGCCCCAGTACGGGGGCATGACTGGGGGGGCTATTGCGTTCTCGGTAGTCAACGAGCGGGCGGCCACAACTGATCCGGGTCCCTACACGTTAACGCTGTATACCGACAACCCGACCATCACGCTGAACGCTCAGCAGGGTAGCACGGCGGCTACCTACCGCTACAAC
>NZ_JAAGNZ010000031.1 GCF_010747415.1 Spirosoma agri
TTGTAGCGGTAGGTAGCCGCCGTGCTACCCTGCTGAGCGCTCAGCGTGATGGTCGGGTTGTCGGTATACAGCGTTAACGTGTAGGGACCCGGATCGCTTGTGGCCGCCCGCTCGTTGACCACCGAGAAATTGATAGGCCCCCCAGTCATGCCCCCGTACTGGGGCGTAAAGGTGACCGCCCGCTGACCGCCACTCACCACCACACAGCTCACCGTTTGCACCCCGGTGATGGTAAAGCTACCCGGCTCGCCTATCGTCGCAGAAACCGGGGCCGTCACCGTCACTGTAAAGCCCGTGCTGGCACTCAAGCCACCTCCATCGGTGGCCGTCACCACCACGGTGGATACGCCCGTACTGGACG
>NZ_JAAGNZ010000032.1 GCF_010747415.1 Spirosoma agri
TTGGTCAACCCACTCAGACTAGTTGGGATGCTGCCCGTTAGCTGATTGTTGTTTAAGATAAGTCGCTGCAAATTAGTCAGCGTACCCAGACTGGCCGGGATGCTGCCCCCTAACGAATTATTATTCAAAGTCAGATCCTGCAAATTGGTCAACCCACTCAGACTAGTTGGGATGCTGCCCGTTAGCTGATTGCTGTTTAAGATAAGTTGCTGCAAATTGGTCAACCCACTCAGACTAGTTGGGATACTGCCCGTTAGCTGATTGATACTTAAATCAACCCTTGTTAAG
>NZ_JAAGNZ010000033.1 GCF_010747415.1 Spirosoma agri
AATAGAGCTGAGTCGTACTAATGAGCCCGGACGCGTGTTTTGGTGTTTTCTACGGGAAGTTGTTGTTGTGTGTGCGGACCAGAGTCTCTCTCTGTGGGAACAAAGACAAAAGACATTTTGACTTAGCCGGAAGACGGGTCAATAAAGAGTCAACAGGTTGGTGCTGGTAAGGCGGGTGGACACCTCTTCCATTTCGAACAGAGCCGTTAAGCCCCGTACTGCCGATGGTACTGCTGTCACAAGTGGGAGAGTAGGAAGGTGCCACCTGATGAAA
>NZ_JAAGNZ010000034.1 GCF_010747415.1 Spirosoma agri
ATTTAGTTGCTACTATTGATGTCAATATGCAAAGTACTGGGCTTGTAGCTCAGGTGGTTAGAGCGCTACACTGATAATGTAGAGGTCCGTGGTTCGAGTCCACGCAGGCCCACAGTAACCAAAAATATGGGGGATTAGCTCAGCTGGCTAGAGCACCTGCTTTGCAAGCAGGGGGTCAACGGTTCGAATCCGTTATTCTCCACATGAACCAACGGGTTCAT
>NZ_JAAGNZ010000035.1 GCF_010747415.1 Spirosoma agri
CACGATGGCGTTGACGGCCTTCTCGGGGGCCCGGTAGCGCACGCTTAGCGTGTACACCCCAGCCGTCGCGATGGTCAGGCTCTGAGGACGAATCTCGTACTGGTTCCCCGAACATACCGCGGCAAACGTGTTGCACACGCTGGCCGTGGGGGAAGTGGGCGGGGTGACCGGGGGCGTGACGGGGGTGGTCGGCACACAGGCCGTCACCGAC
>NZ_JAAGNZ010000036.1 GCF_010747415.1 Spirosoma agri
TACACCCTCACCAACGGAACCAGCACCACCAGTGCTTCGACCACCACTGCAAACTTCAGTCAGAATCTGACGGCGGCTGGCTCGGGGAGCCAGAGCTTTACCTTGACGGTGAGCGCGAACGGACAGATCAGCCAGGCCACAACGAGTGTGACGGTGACCAACAGCCCCGACTACCAGCCCCTGGTGGACCTCTACACCAGCACGGG